>NZ_JAZHOH010000002.1 GCF_040419245.1 Ewingella sp. CoE-038-23
AAAACCCATAAGAAATTCACCGAGCAGGAATTTATCCAGTTCGCCGAGAACTACCTTGGGGTGAATATTATATTCTGGACCACCGCCGCCCCTTGGCTGCGCCAGTAAGCGCTCTGATTATCTTATATTGTAGAAAGCTCATGCCTTTTTCTTGGTAGCCAATAAAAAGCCCCGCGCCCTATTTTATAGCTTTGGCTTACCAAAGAAGGGAATACCGTGGCTGGAAACAACAGAAGACGCTTAAAAACGCTGGTGGGGGCGGGAAGTTACCTCTATGCCGCCAACGACACTCGGCCATTACCGGGCATAAAACGCGCCGTTGAGTTGGCACGTAAGGCCGAAGCGCAGAAAATTACCGGGCTGTTTACCGCCGACCTATTGCAAGCCGATCCGGCCGGGTTGTCGGGCACGACGGGCAGTCAGGACCCGCTGATCACGCTGGCGGCGCTCAGTCAGGTGACTGAGCGTATTGGTCTGGTTGCCACGGTATCGACCACCTATCAGCACCCCTATAATCTGGCCCGGCTGGTGGCGACGCTGGACCACGTGAGCGGCGGCCGTGCCGCGTGGAACGCCGTGACCTCCTCGGTGGGCGAAGAGAATTTCGGCGGGACGAACCTGCCAGACCCATCCCAGCGTTATGCCCGCGCGGCAGAGTTTATTGCCGTGCTGAACGCGCTGTTTGACGCCAACGAGACCAGCGCGGTGCAGCGCACGGCGTCCGGCGGCACCAAGATTGACCCGTTAAAGCTGCATCCGGTGAATTTCCACGGCGATTTCTTCCGCGTGCAAGGGCCGCTAAACGTGCCGGTTCCCCCTCAGCGGCGGCCAGTGCAGTTTCAGGCCGGGCAGTCGGAAGAGGGGGTTTCCGTCGGCGCGCGCTATGCCGAAGTGATTTATACCTCGCAGCCAACCTTCGAGGACGCCGTGGCCTTCGTAGAGCAGCTACACCAGCGGGCGCGGGCCTATGGCCGACATGACAACCTGCCGTTTGTGATGAACTCCTTCCATTCGGTGATTGGCGAAAGCGATGCCGACGTGGCGCGCCGACTGCGCGAAAAGCATGAACGCATCGACTACCAGCAGGGCCGGCTCAAGCTGGCCGATATGCTGGGAGGCGAGATTGATTTGAGCGACGTGTCGCTCGACCAGCCACTGCCCGCCAGCCTGTTGCCCGACGTGGCGCAGGTCAATCGCCGTCGCGGCCGCGTCGAGATTTTCAAACGCTTCGCCCAGCAGGGGTTAACCGTGCGTGAGTTGATTATTCAGGCGCAGGAAACCGGCCACTGGTTCAACGCCGGGACGCCGGAACAGCTGGCCGATGCCATTGAAAAACGCTATCACGCGGGCGTGCTGGATGTGATTTCCCTCCACGGCTTGGGCCAGCCCGATCAGGAAGATTTGCTGCTCAACGGCCTGCTGCCCGAGTTGCGAAAACGCCATCTGCTTGACGAGGATTACCTCGGCGATACCTTCCGCGAGAACCTCGAACTGCCGCCGCTTACGCTTTCTTAGCACTTGGCGCAGAGTTCTCGCGGTTGATTGCTGAAACTTTACATTCCAAATAATTTGCAAATATTCCCCGATAATGGCGCGCGACAGATTAGTGGTACAGTCGCGCGATAATCACCCAGCCTGCCATTGCAGAGGGTGACACCATGAAGGGAATACCATGAAAAAATTCATTATCGCTGGGCTATTGGCAACCTTACTGGCGGGCTGCGCCACCAACTCTCCGTGCCCGCCGATGTACGACTCCGAAGGCCGCTTGGTTCACACCAATACCTGTATGAAAGGCACCACGCAGGACAACTGGGATACCGCAGGCGCCGTCGCCGGTGGTGTTGCCGCCGTCGCCGCCGTGACCTTGGGTATTGTTGCCTTAACCAAGTAACCCGAGATCCCGCTCTGCATCACGCCCGCTTATTGCGGGCGTTTTTGTTGGTGCTAAAACAGTCATTTTCGGTCTGGCAATAATGAGAGTAAAAGCGCTAAGCTTGTCAAAAGGACTTAGGAGGAAGTTGCTATGGCTCGCTTAGTGATTGATCTATCAGAAGAGGAACTTCAACGGTTAGATGAGCTGGGAACCTTGTTACAGGTTCCCCGAGATAAGGTTATTCGAAATGCCATCACTGCATTGGCGCGCACCAGCGGCCTGATTCAGAATGACTCAACTTTTGGACTCTGGGCAAACCAGTCGGTCGAAAGCGTTGCCTTTGAAAACCAGAGTCGTGACGAGTGGCGATAATCACTTTGTCTGAATAGGTTAACCAAAACTCCCCGCTACCAAAGAATCTCTACTGATATCGGCGATGGTTTTTGCGCCGGTCAGGGTCATGGCGACGCGCATCTCTTTTTCGATCAATTCCAATAAGTTTATCACCCCGGCTTCGCCCGCGGCGGCGAGGGCGTAGACGAAAGCGCGGCCCAGCAGCACGCTGTCGGCACCGAGGGCAATCATGCGCACCACGTCCAGACCCGTGCGGATACCGGAGTCGGCCAAAATCGTGATATCCCCTTTGACCGCGTCGGCGATGGCAGGCAGGGCGCGAGTGGTGGAGAGCACGCCGTCCAGCTGGCGGCCGCCGTGGTTAGATACGATGATGCCGTCTGCGCCAAATCTCACCGCGTCTTTTGCGTCTTCCGGGTCAAGAATGCCTTTGATGATCATCGGCCCTTTCCAAAATTCGCGGATCCACTCCAAATCCTTCCATGAAATCGACGGGTCGAAGTTGGCGCCTAACCAGCCGATATAGTCCTCAAGGGTGGTGGGTTTGCCGCGATACGCCGAGACATTGCCCAAGTCGTGCGGCTTGCCGTTCAGGCCGACATCCCACGCCCACTGCGGGTGCGTCACGGCTTGCAGAATGCGGCGTGCGGCGGCGTTGGGGCCACTCATGCCGGAATGGGCGTCACGGTAGCGCGCCCCCGGCACCGGCATATCGACGGTGAACACCAGCGTTTTGACCCCCGCCGCCTGCGCGCGCTCCAGCGCATTGCGCATGAATCCACGGTCCTTCAACACATACAGCTGGAACCACATCGGGCGATCGATGGCCGGTGCCACTTCCTCAATCGGGCAAACTGACACGGTGGAGAGAGTGAAAGGGATGCCTTTCTTGGCGGCGGCGCGCGCGGCCTGCACTTCGCCACGCCGGGCGTACATGCCGGTTAACCCCACCGGGGCGAGGATCACCGGCATCGCCAACTGCTCGCCGAACAGCGTGGTAGCGGTGCTCAGTTCCGACATATTGTTAAGGATGCGCTGGCGTAGCGCGATGTCCGCTAGGTCGGCGGTGTTACGGCGTAACGTATGCTCGTTGTAGGCACCACCATCAATATAGTGGAACAGGAAGGGCGGCAGCCTGCGCTGCGCGGCCGCCCGATAGTCAGTTGAAGCAGAAATAATCATAATGGTTCAGCATTCCTTTGGATTTCCCAGCAAGCCGATGCGCTTAACGCGCTCTCTGACGTAAACCATAGACCAGCACCACGGCAAAACAAGCCAGCGGCAGGAGATAGGAGACCGCCGTGTCGTAATGGTCAGCGACCGCGCCCATCAGGTAAGGCATGATTGCCCCGCCGACAATCGCCATGATCATCACCGAGCTGGCGCGTTTGGTCTGCTTGCCCATGTCCTTAACGCCCATGGCGAAGATGGTTGGGAACATGATCGACATAAAGAAGAACACCGCCACCAGCGCGATCACCGAGACATTATCGATCCCCGCCACCACGATGCCGCACAGCACAATATTAATGATGGCGTAAATCACCAGTAGGGTGGCGGGGCGCACAAAGCCCATCAGCCAGGTGCTGAAGAAGCGGCCGATCATGAAGCTCACCAGCCCGATAGACAGCAGATAAGAGGCATTCTGGTTCGACAACGTGTGCCAGTGCTCGGTGGTGTAGTTGATGAAGAACGCGCCGACGCCAACCTGTGCCGCCACGTAGAAGAACTGTGCAATTACGCCGCCGGTGAAGTGGCCGTGCTGCCACAGACCTTTTTCCACGCCGCTGGCCTGCTGAGATGCAGAGCCACTCTCGCGAATATCCGGCAGCTTGGTGCGGCCAAACAGCAGGGCAATCAGCAGCACCAGTACGGCGATGGCGACATAGGTCACTTTCACCGAATCGAGGCTTTCTGACGCCGGGCCTTGGGTGGCGCTAAAGAACAGCGAACCGCCGATGATTGGCCCAACGAACTGGCCCAAGCCATTAAAGGATTGCGCTAAATTCAGGCGGCGTTCGGCCCCCGCAGGCTCACCCAGCACGGTGGCATAAGGGTTGGCGGCGGTTTCCAGACAGCCCAGGCCTAATGCGATCACGAACAGCGCCAGCAGGAACATGGTGAAACTGCTGGCACTGGCGGCAGGCACAAACAGCAGCGCGCCGAGGGCATAGAGGCACAGACCCACTAAGATGCCCGCCTTGTAGCCATATCTGTCCATAAAGAAACCGGCGGGCAGGGCGATGACGAAGTAAGCGCCGAAGTAAGCCGCCTGTAGCAGACCGGACTGGGCTTTATTGACGTGCAGCACTTCCTGAAAATGCTTATTCAGCACGTCGAGCAGGCCGTAGGACAAGCCCCAGAGGAAGAACAGCGTGGTGACCAGCATAAAGGCCAGCCGGAATCCGGAGGCCGCTTTTTGCCCTGCATAAGCAGGGTTTTCGGTTTTATTGGCGAGCATGGTTAATTCCTTGATATCTGGTTGCAGGGTTTGTTTCAGCACGGGGCTGGTTTTTTATGTCAGATAACTTGAAAAACAATCTCTTAGGTTACGAGCTAGGGCTGGTCTGAAAGCGCAAAAATTCGCTTCAGCTCGACCCACTTTTCACCTGCGGGCGTCCATGGCGTGGGGCGCTGATACTTCCACATCAGCTGTTCCCATTCGCAGATTTTTGGGTTCTCCTGACTGCGAAGGGCGAACTGCTCGCCGTCGAAGTCATCCGTGGTGTCCATCACCATAAATAGCCGGTTGCCCAGCTGGTAAATCTCCATCTCTACAATGCCGTGCTGGCGCAGATGTTCGGCGACCTCCGGCCAGATGCGCTGATGGTGCTGCTGATATTCGGCAATTAGCTGGGGGTCATCGACCAGATCCAGGGCCTGACAGAAGCGGCGGCTCATGTCAGCGCCCGATCAAGGTGGGTGTAGCCGCCGTCGACCGACAGCCACTGGCCGGTGGTGTGCGAGGCGCGGGACGAGAGCAGGAACACCACGGTATTGGCGATTTCCTGCGGCGTGGTCATGCGCTGGCCGAGGGGGATATGCGACGTAATTTGGCTCAGCTTTTCTTCAGGCTTATCAAAGCTTTTAATCCAGCGCTCATACAGCGGAGTCATCACCTCGGCGGGGATCACCGCGTTGACGCGAATGCCGTCTTTGAGCAGCGCGGCCGCCCATTCGCGGGTCAGCCCCAGCACCCCGCCCTTGGCAGAGGCATAACCGCTGGTGTTGCCTTGCCCGGTCAGCGCCGTTTTGGAGCTGATATTGACGATGGCTCCGCGACTGGCGCGCAGCGCCTCAAGGCTGAGGTGGGCCATCAGGTAGTAGTGGATCAGGTTCTGCTCCAGCGAGCGCACAAAGGCTTCGCGCCCGGCTTCTAGCCCCACGCTGTCATTGGCTCCGGCGTTGTTCACCAGGCCGTCGATGCTGCCATAGCGGGTCAACACCTCTTTTACCGCCTTCGTGCAGCTAGCTTCGTCGCGCAGCTCGGTGAGCACAAAACTGGCCTGTGGCTGAAACTGTTGCAGCTGGTGCATCAGCTCGTTGGCCGGTTCGGTATTGCTGATGATCACCGGAATGGCCCCTTCTTCGGCCAGAGTCAGCGAAATGGCGGCCCCAATGCCGGAGCCACCGCCGGTGACGATCACCACTTTGTTGTCGAGATGCAGGTTCATGGTTACTCCAAAAATGCGTTTTGCAGGTTGTACAGGCGGTAAGCGTTACCACCGAAAATGGCGTCCTGCTGGTCACGACTTAGCGCGGCGGTGGCCCGTTGGCACAGGGTTAGCGCGTCTTCGTAGCTCCCCGCGAGCAGGCAGACCGGCCAGTCGGAGCCAAACAGCAGGCGCTCGGGGCCGAAGGCGTCCAGCGCCACCTCAAAATAGGGCAGTAGGTCGTTGGCCGTCATGCCCGCCGGGCGCGGCTCGGTTAACAGGCCGGAGAGCTTACAGCTGACGTGCTCCAGCTTGGCAAACGGCGCAATCTGCTGCGCCCAGTGGCCCACGCCTCGGCTGAGATCAGGCTTACCGAAATGGTCCAGAATCACTGGGTGCTGGTCATGGCGCGCCGCGAACTGCGCGCCTTCGTGCAGATGGCGATGGGTCACCAGCAGCTCATACACATAGCCGTGCTGTTGCAGCTGGCGAATCCCGCGATTCACCGCGCCGTCGCGCAGCCACGCCGCCGGGTCGGCTTCGTCCTGCACCTGATGGCGAATGCCGCGCAGCAGCGGATGGTCCAGCTGTTCGAGCTGTACTCCAAGCTCTGGCGAAGCCACGTCCACCCAGCCAACCACGCCTTTCACGAAAGCCGCGTGCTCGGCAATCTCCAGCAGCCAGCGCGTTTCCTCGAGGCATGAACAGGCTTGAACCACCACCGAAGCCTGAATTTCGTGACGTTGTAACGCTGGTGCCAGCTGTTCAGGCAGTAAATCCTGCTTCAGCTCCGCCATGTCGTCGCTTATCCAGCGATAATCTCGCGGCGTGTAGCGCCAAAAGTGCTGGTGGGCATCGATTTTCGGCTGGCTCATCGCGTCTGCTCCTAAAGCTGTGCCATCAGGCGTGGTGGCGATATTGGTCGATAGACGCCTGATGCATCTCGATAGAGAAGCCCGGCGCTTGCGGCGGCATATAGGCCGCGCCCCTGATGTCGCAAGGGTGGACAAAGTGCTCGTGCAGGTGATCAACGTACTCAATCACCCGGCCTTCGTGGGTACCGGCGATGCAGAGATAGTCGATCATCGATAAATGCTGCACGTATTCGCACAGTCCGACGCCGCCCGCGTGTGGGCATACCGGCAGGTTGTACTTGGCGGCCATCAGCATCACCGCCAGCACCTCGTTGACGCCGCCCATGCGGCAGGCGTCAATCTGCACCACGTCGATGGCTTCGCGCATAATGAACTGTTTAAACATGATGCGGTTCTGGCACATTTCGCCGGTGGCGACTTTCACCGGAGCCACGCCTTGGCGAATTTTGCGATGTCCCTCGATGTCATCCGGGCTGGTGGGTTCTTCGATAAACCACGGCTTGGCGAAGGCCAGCGCGTTGACCCACGGAATGGCGTCGTTGGTTTCCCACACCTGATTGGCGTCAATCATCAGCTTGCGGTCTGGGCCGATCACATCACGGGCGATGCGCACGCGGCGAATGTCGTCTTCTAAATCGCGGCCGACTTTCAGCTTCAAATAATCAAAACCGGCGTCCACCGCTTCTTGGCACAGGCGGCGCAGCTTGTCGTCGGGATAGCCCAGCCAGCCTGCCGACGTGGTGTAGCACGGGTAGCCTTCGGCCAGCAGCTTCTCGACGCGCTGCGCCTTGTTGTCGGCGCGCTGTTGCAGCAGCGTTAGGGCCTCCTGCGGCGTGATGCAGTCGGTGATGTAGCGGAAGTCGATGCAGCGCACCAGCTCCTCTGGCGACATGTCGGCCACCAGTTTCCACAGCGGTTTGCCTTCGGCTTTGCTCCATAGATCCCATACCGCGTTGACCACCGCGCCGGTCGCCAGATGAATCGCACCCTTGTCCGGCCCAATCCAGCGCAGTTGGCTGTCACTGGTGAATTCCCGCCAGAAAGCACCCATATTGGCAGTAATGGCAGCCAGATCGCGGCCAATCACCAAATGCTGCAACGCGTTAATGGCAGCGCAGCAGATCTCATTGCCGCGCCCGATAGTAAAGGTCAGGCCGTGTCCTGACAGCGACGGATTATCTGTTTCTAAAATGACATAAGCCGCCGAGTAGTCCGGGTCCGGATTCATGGCGTCCGAGCCGTCGAGTGCCAGCGAAGTCGGGAAGCGAATATCTTCAACACGTAATGCCGTGATGGTGGTCATGAGTGACAACTCCTTAAAATTTACGCTTGCACCGTTTTCTGGCGCTGTTCGCCGAGGCCTTCAATCCCCAGATGCATCACTTGTCCTGCTCTCAGGTAGACCGGTGGCTTTTGCCCTAACCCGACGCCCGGCGGAGTGCCGGTAGAGATAATGTCGCCCGGCTGTAAACTCATGAAACGGCTGAGGTAACTGACGATTTTCGGCACTTTGAAAATCATGGTGCGGGTGTTGCCGTTCTGGTATCGCTTGCCGTCCACTTCCAGCCAAAGGTTAAGCTGGTGCGGGTCGGGGATCTCGTCGGCGGTCACCAGCCATGGGCCAATAGGGCCAAAGGTGTCGCAGCCTTTACCTTTGTCCCAGGTGCCGCCGCGCTCGATTTGGAATTCACGCTCGGAAACGTCGTTAATCACGCAATAGCCCGCCACGTGTGACAGAGCGTCGGCCTCGCTGATGTAGCGGCCGCCTTTACCAATCACCACGCCCAGCTCCACTTCCCAGTCGGTTTTCACCGAGTCGCGGGGGATTTCCACATCATCATTTGGCCCGACAATCGAGCTGGTCCATTTGCTGAAAATCACCGGCTCCTTCGGGATGTCGGCGCCGGTTTCTGCGGCGTGGTCGGCATAGTTCAGGCCGATGCAGATGAACTTGCCGACGCTGCCAATACAAGCACCGAGGCGCGGGTTGCCCTCAACCAGCGGCAGGCTATTGATGTCCAGATGGCGCAACTTATTGAGTGAAGCGGGCAACAGGGCGTCGCCGCCGATGTCGCTCACCTGAGCCGATAAATCGCGGATCTTGCCGTTGTTGTCCAGAATGGCCGGGCGCTCTTTACCTGCCGGGCCGTAGCGTAATAATTTCATGCCAAAATCCTTCTAATTGAATGTGTTACCAAGGCGCGAAGATCAGTTGCTCCAGCCGCCATCAATGATTTGCACTGTGCCAGTGGTGTAGGAGCTGGCGTCTGAGGCCAGATACAGCGCCAGTTGGGCGATTTCTTCGGTTTTGCCGATGCGGCCAATTGGCTGGCGCGCCACAAAGGCTTTGTAAACTTCTTCCTCGCTGCGCCCTTCGGCTTCGGCCTGAGCGGCAATGCGCTGGCGCAGAGAAGGGGATTCGACGGTTCCAGGGCAGATAGCGTTACAGCGAATGCCCTGCGTGACGTAGTCGGCGGCGACCGAGCGCGTCAGGCCAATCACCGCGGCCTTGGTGGCGCTGTAGGCGAAACGGTTTGGCACGCCCTTGATGCTTGAGGCCACGGAAGACATGTTGATGATTGAGCCGGTTTGGCGCTCGAGCATGGCAGGCAGGAAGGCGCGGATCATGTGGAACATGGCGCTGACGTTGAGATCCAACGCGAACTGCCAATCGCGCTCGGTGCAGCTGAGAATGTCGCCGCTGTGTACCACGCCCGCGCAGTTGAACAGCACGTCCACCGGGCCGATTTTTTCGGCAACCTGGCTGATAGCCTGTGGGCTGGTCACGTCAAGGATGTGGGGCTGAATCCCATTGATGCCGTGAAGCTGGTCGATATTGATGTCGGTGGCGAAAACCTGCGCCCCCTGTTTGGCAAAAAGGTTGGCGGTGGTGAAGCCAATGCCTTGTCCCGCTGCGGTGATCAGCACTTTTTTCCCGGTCAGATCCATGATTTCTCCGAAGACGATGTGGTGAATTTAGGTCTAATGGTCAGGCCATTGAAGGCGAAAAAAACGGGTCAAGTCAGGCTCTTTTTGCTATCTTTTTGCTAAAATACCAGCCAGAGTGCAACTTAAAACGCCTTTTCATTTAACTAGTTTTTTACATGCATAAAACAATTCAGCAAGATTTTTGTCCCATAAATGTTAGCTGAATCACTTAATTTAAAATGACTTCAGGTGTCCGATGCCGATAAAAAAATTAGAAAATCCTCGTATTTACAGGCAGATAGCTGATCAACTGAAAACCTTAATTGATAATAAAGAATTTCCACCCGGCAGCCGCCTGCCCGCCGAGCGCGAACTGGCCAGCCAGTTACAGGTCAGCCGCGCCTCCGTGCGTGAAGCGCTGATCGCGCTGGAAGTTATCGGTTTGGTGGACGTTAAGGTGGGAAATGGCGTGATCGTCCGCGAACAGCCAGCAACTGTGCAGCAACCTACCCAAGAGCCGGTAATGGCTCAGGCGGGGCGCAACCAGTGGGCGGATGTCGACGATGAGCTGAATATCGAGCTGGATTTCACCGCCGAGCTGCCGCCATTTTCACTGTTACAGACCAGAAGATTGATCGAACCTGAAACAGCCGCGCTGGCGGCAAGATACGCGTCTGATGAGGAGTTGGCGGGTATCAGGCAGGCATATGAGCAGAACTGCCGCGATAATCGCCAAGGTTCAGCGACCCATCCCGGTGACCGTTTGTTTCATATTCGCATCGCGCAGGCTAGCGGAAACCCGGCCTATGCTTTTATCATTGCTCATCTGCTCGGACATCGTTATGGCACTATGTTCCGCGGGCTACAGTTGCACTATACGCCGCAGGACATGCCGCATCGTTCGGAAGTCGAGCATCTGGCTATTCTGACGGCTCTTGAAGCGCGCGATACCCGCGCCGCGAAAAAGGCGATGAAAGAACATCTGGACGCGGTGATCGCCATTTTTGGTCGCGGCTAACAGACTTACTGGAGCACAGCATGCGCGGCAATCCCCCTTATATTCAGCCCGGTGACCGGATAGTGATTTTCGACGGCACCTGCAAATTGTGCATCGGCTGGGTCAATTTCCTGATTCGCCATGACCGACACCGTACGGTGCGCATGGTGCCGGTGCAGTCGGAAAAGGGCAAAGCGCTGTTTGTCTGGTCCGGGCTGCCGGCTGACAAGATCAACACCATCGTGTTGATTGATAAGGGAGAAGTGTTCCTGCGCTCCGAGGCGATTTTCCGCGCCATGAGTGGTTTACCCGCGCCCTGGCGCTGGATGGGATTATTGCGCATTTTCCCGCAATCCTTCCGCGACATGTGTTACAACCGCATCGCTATCAACCGTTACCGGCTGTTTGGCCGTTACGATGCAGTACAGAAACTCGATGCTGACCACGCTCAGCGCTTTTTGGATTAGGGATACCGGCGGTTCTACATGGCGGGTTATTAGCCACCCGCGTGAAATGTCGGTACAAATGGCGGTACAAATGTCGGTAGAAAAGTCGCCGTATCGTCGAACGTAATGTTAAAGTCCTGCAAGAAAAGGGGCTGTTGACCCGCGTTGGCCCCACCAAGAACGGCGTGTGGCGCGTGGTGTAATCCCTTTCGGCTCAATGAATTAACTTCTATCCTGCTCACTCCCGGTCTATGAGGCGTTATGAATACCCCAGTTACCCGCACAACTCGCGAAATCAAAAAGCACAACGTGGTGCTGGTGATTAATGCCTTAAAAGCGCTGACGTCGGCGACCAAGGCCGAGTTGGCGGCGCACACCGGGTTGAGCATTGCCACCTGTGGCACGGTGCTCAATGAACTCTGCCTGACGGGAGAGGTGATGGCGCTGGCGCAGGACGTTTCCAGCGGCGGGCGTCCGGCCCAGCGTTTCGCCTGTGACCCAAGCTTCTTCTCATTGCTCAGCCTGTACGTCGAAGGCACGACCGAGCAGAGCCGCATCGTGGTGTCGGTTTGCTCGGCTTTGGGCGAGGTGCTGGAGCAGTGGGATAAGCACTTTGAATTCCTCACATTGGCGCAGTTCACTGACACCATTAGCGAGGCGATTGGCCGCCACCCGGCGATCCGCGCGATGGGCATTGGCCTGCCCGGCGTTGTCTCCCAAGGCGAAGTATTAGCCTGCGATATTCCGCTGTTCGAAGGGGTGAAGCTGACCGAGCAGCTGCGCCAGCAGTTCGGCATTTTTGTCGAGGCGGCAAATGACATGAACTACAGCGCCTGGGGCTTTTACCGCAACAGTTGCCCGCATGAGCAAGCGCCGCTGGCCTATATTCTGCAACCTGAGCAGCACTGTACCGGCTGCGGGGTGGTGATTAATGGACAGGTGTTGCAGGGTGCCAGCCACTTTGCCGGAGAAGTTTCATTCTTGCCGGTGCCGCAGGGCAATGACGTGCCGATTATCACCAAAATGGTCAATCTGGTCAGGTCACTGGTGGCGGTGATTAACCCCGCAACGATTGCGATTTCTGGCGCGCAAATCTCTCCCGAGGTGATTACTGAAGTCGGCCGCCAATGCCTGCTGACTATCCCTCCACAGCACATGCCCCAGCTGGTGTATCGCCAATCGATTCAGTCAGATTACCTAACCGGCATTGCCGAACTGACGCTGGCGAACTTTCAGCGGCAGCGCATCTTCGCTGACTAATTTCATTTCTTTACCTTCACGGTAGTTGACAATATTTCAGCATAGCCTGTAGATTAACCACTTATTAAAAGACTTTTAATAAGTGGTGGTGATTTCCTTTTCGCGCCCTATTTTCCCTCTGAATACACGTGAGTAACGCTTGATGTCACTGCAAATTGCGACTTCCATTACTGACTCTCCCGTCAATCGTCTGGCGACGCGGGCTATCTTCTTTGTTACCGGTTTGGCGATGGGCCTGTGGGCCGCGCTGGTGCCTTATGCCCAAGTGCGCACGCAAGCGGAGGCGGGAGATCTCGGCCTGCTGCTGCTCTGTTTGGGCAGTGGTTCCCTTCTGGCGATGTTCGGCTCCGGGCGACTGATTGGCCGTTTTGGCTGCCGTTCGATGATTGTGATTGGCATTGCGCTGTTTTGCCTGATGCTGCCGCCGCTTGCGGTTTTGAGCGATATCCGCCTGCTGGCGCTGTCACTGTTTATCTTTGGCATGGGCATCGGCTTAACCGACGTGGCAATGAACGTGCAGGGCACGCTGATTGAGCAAGCGTCCGACAAACCTCTGATGTCGGGTTTCCACTGTTTGTACAGCGTCGGCGGCATTGCCGGGGCGGGCGGCGGCGCGCTGCTGCTCAGTGCTGGGCTGCCGCCGTTACACAGCACCGGCTACGCCGTGGCGCTGGTGGTGCTGATCACCGCCTTGTTCTTTAACCGACTGCTACCCACCGGTGGCAACGAAAACGCCTCTCATGAACCGGGGCGCAAGGCGCGACCTAACTTCCGCCTGATCCTAATGGCGCTGATGGCGATGATCTGCTTTATGGGCGAAGGCGCGGTGCTCGACTGGGGCGGAGTGTTTCTGACTCAGGACCGCGCGCTGGCGCTGGAACACGCGGGCTGGGGCTACGCCATCTTTGCTATCACCATGTCGATTATGCGTTTAACCGGCGACGCGGTGGTGAAGAAGCTGGGTCGCAAAAAGGTGCTGGTGTTTGGCGCACTGCTGGGCATTGCGGGCTACCTGCTGGTGGTGCTCGCGCCGGGCTGGAGTAACGCGCTGATTGGCTTCGCGCTGGTAGGGATTGGCGTCGCTAACATTGTACCAGTGCTTATCACGCTGGCCGGGCAAGAGAAGGTGATGCCGGTCAATATGTCGGTCGCGATGGTCGCCACGCTGGGCTATCTCGGGGTGCTGGCCGGTCCAGCATTTATCGGCTTCGTGGCCCATCTTTCCAGCCTGACCGCGGCTTTCGCCATGATGGCGGCACTGTTTATCGTCATCAGCCTTGGGGCTTATAAACTGAAATACTGATTTTTTCTGAGTGGCATGGTGCCAGCCAGTACGAGGGTACTGGCTTTTTTTTCACAAACTTGGGGAGTTAACATGGCAGTTAAGCTTATCGCCGTCGATATGGACGGGACCTTTTTGAATGAACATGGCGACTACAATCGCCCGCGCTTTGCCCAGCAGTACGCCGAGTTGCAGAGCAGGGGGATCAAGTTTGTGGTCGCCAGCGGCAACCAGTATTACCAGTTAAAAACCTTCTTCGATGAGCTGGATAAAGATATCGCCTATGTCGCCGAAAACGGTGCCTACGTGGTGGACAAACAGCAGCAGATTTACTGCGGGCAGATGCCTCAAGAGCAGATAACGCGGGTGCTGGATTTCATCAGCCAGATTGATTACCTGCAAGTGGTGGTGTGCGGCAGAAACGGCGCGTACATGCTCAATTCCTTTGGCGATGCCTTCTTCAAGAAGATGAGCCGCTACTACTTCCGCCTCAACCGCATCAGCGATTACGGGCAGATTGACGACGTGATTTTCAAGTTTGCTTTGGAAATGTCGCAAGACCATTTGCCGCAGTTGATGAAAGAGGTGCAGCAGGCGCTGGGCGACATCGTCACGCCGGTTTCCAGCGGCCACGGCTCAGTGGATTTGATTATTCCGGGCAACCACAAGGCCAACGGTTTGAAGAAGATCCAGGCGATTTATGGCGTGGAAGATGCCGAAGTGATGGCCTTCGGCGACGGCGGCAATGATTTAGAAATGCTGAAAACCGCCGGTTATGGCTTCGCGATGCAAAACGGCCAGCCTGCGGTGTTTACTCACGCCAAATTTCGCGCGGGTTTGAATAGCGAGGAAGCCGTGTTGCAGGTGATTGATGATTGTCTGGAAGGGCGTGGGGTGTTTGCCGGTTAATCGGCAGGGTTGGGCGGTTGATGAAATATTCTGTAGTAATCAAGTCAGAATTAGCCTCTTGTTTCCAAGCTAATTTTGTTGATATACAACGGGCTCCTTTCGTACCAATAAGGTAGTTCAGGTGAAAATTTCAAAATATAAAACCGCAGACGACATCGCTGTTACGCTTCATGCACCCCAAACCGGTGAAAATTTACCCGCCATTCTTCTTTGCCACGGCTTTTGCGGTATTCAGGAAATCCTCTTGCCTGCATTCGTGAAAGCCTTTGTTGACGCGGGCTTTGCCGCCGTCACCTTCGACTATCGCGGCTTTGGTGCCAGCGGCGGCGAGAAAGGCCGTTTAGTGCCTGAAATGCAGATAGCCGATATCCTCACCGTGCTTGGCACGCTGCAAGACGAAAGCATCATCGACAGCCAGCGCATTGGCCTGTGGGGCACCAGCTTTGGTGGCTGCCACGTGATGGCTGCCGCCGCGCAGGCGGGTGATCGCGTGAAAGCCGTGGTGAGCCAGCTGGGCTTCGCCGACGGTGAAAACGTGGTGACCGGGACGATGTCGCCGGAAGATAAGGCGGGCTTTATCGCCACGCTGGAAAAAATGAATGATAAGAAGTTGGCCACCGGCAAAGAGATGATGGTTTCCATCACTAAAGTGCTGAGCGACGACGAGTCCAAAGCCTTCTTCGAAGAGAATAAAACCCAGTATCCAGCGATGGATATCAAGATCCCATTCCTGACCGTGCGCGAAACCCTGCGCTACAAGCCCGCCGACCACGCCGCCAAAGTCACCTGTCCGGTGCTGGTGATGGTTGCCGAGCAGGACAAGGTTAACCCGCCGGAGCAGGGCATCGACCTGTACCACGCGCTGACCACTGCCGAGAAAAAGCTCTACGTTGAGCAGGGCGCGAAGCACTACGACTTCTACTCTGGCGAGCACTTCACGCCGGTAGTCGCCGAGCAAACCGCGTGGTTTAAACGCTGGCTATAAGCTGCCGTGGTTGAGCATTTAATCAAAAAAACCGCCGATAAAGGCGGTTTTTTATGGCCGACAGTAAACTACTTTTAACGGTATACCGGCAGCCAGTTGAGGCTGGAGAGGATATGCACCGTGGCGTTGAGCACGCCAAACAGCAGCACTAAAACAATCATCGCCTTGCCACCCCAGACGCGATAACGCGGGCTGCCAAAACGCTGGCGCGAGGCTCTGGCCATCAGCGCCGGGACAATCACCGCCCAGACGGTTGCCGCTAAACCGGCGAATCCTATGGCGTAGATAAAGCCGTCAGGGTAGATCACGCCGCCAATGATTGGCGGGACGAAGGTGATCAGCGCGGTTTTAAAGCGTCCGGTTTTGCTGTCATCAAACTTGAACAGGTCGGCCAAATAGTCAAACAGCCCCAGCGTCACCCCAAGGAAGGAACAGGCCACGGCGAAGTTGGAGAAGATGGTCAGCAGTAAATCCAGCCCGGCGCTGTTCAGCACTTGGCTCAGCGACTGCACCAACACGTCAATATTGCCGCCGCGCTCGGCGATGCCGATAAACTCAGGGCGGGGGATATTGCCCATGGTGCCAAGCATCCAAATCACGTACAGACCCAGCGCCATCAGGGTGCCGAGCAGCACGCACTTCTGGATGGTTTTCGGGTCCTTACCGTAGTACTTCATCAGGCTCGGCACATTGCCGTGATAGCCAAACGACGCCAGACAGAAGGGCAGCGTGGCTAAGAGGTAAGGCAGGTAGCTGGGGTTCACTTCCACACTATTGAGCAGATTGACCGGCTTGATGTGCCACAGCAAACTGCCGAACGTCAGGAAGAAGGCGATAATTTTGGCACCCAGCACGATGGCCGTCATGCGGCTTACCGCGCGAGTACTCAGCCAGACAATAAAGGCCACCGCCAGCGCGGTGAGCAGGCCGCCCAGACGCGGGGAGAAGCTGACGGACATTTCGCGCAAGGTATGCTGGATCACCGAGCCGCTGGCCGAGATATAGGCGTAGGTCAGAATGTATAGCACGAAGGCGATGGTGATGCCGTTGATGCGATTCCACGCGTTGCCCAGCAGGTCTTTGGTCACGGTATTGAAACTGGAGCCAATAGGGTAATTCAGGTTGGCTTCAAGGATCATCAAACCCGAGTGCAGCATGCAGAACCAGGTGAAAACCAGCGCGGCCACTGACCAGAAAAACCAGGCACCGGACATCACGACGGGAAGAGAAAACATGCCTGCGCCAATGATGGTGCCGCCAATAATCATTGCGCCACCCATCACAGAACGGGAGGAAGTGTCGACGGACTGCGTCGCCATGGTGCGGTTCCTTATGCAAAAACAGAGCGCTATAAAATGTTATTTCCACGGCAATTCGCCGGTGGAATATCGCGTTAAGCGCCGCAATATAGTGCATAACTCACCAAATGTACATTGTGAACTAGTTCAGTGATACGGCATTTCACCAGAACTTTTCATGGATTTTCCTATGGACTGCGCCAATGTGTATGTCTAAATTCATTGGGTGAATTTATTTTTTCAAACCTTGGGTCTTTTATAATGAAAATCAAACTATTGCTCGTCGCTTCTCTGGCTACTTTCGCACTGACTGCCTGTCAAAACCACGCGGAAACCGCAAAGCAGGAGGACGCTGTACAACAGCCGGACACCTGTAACGCGGCATCTTTTAAATATTTAATCGGCAAACCTTCCTCTACGCTGGACGGCATGCGCTTCGCCAAACCTATGCGCCTCATCACGCCGGGCACGGCGGTAACCATGGACTTCAATCCTGAGCGTTTGAATATCATGGCTGATGAGAAGGGCGTGATCACCAGCTTGCACTGCTCTTAAAAGTAAAACCACTCTCCCGGGTGACACCTGAGATCTTATAGGCTGCCCCAGCGCAAGCAAAGGGGGATTGCGCTATGCGTTAATGAATTGGATGAGAACCAGTAAGGAAAGAACGTGAATGAGCGTTGACTGATGTCAACACTGTGTTTAAAGTACATTCATCGGAGGCCAATGAAGGCACGTCCTAATAAACATATTCAAGCAGCCATTGAATATGCCTTAACACGAGGCTGGGTTTGGGTGGCACCGGGTAGCTCGGCGCACTGTTTTTGTAAGTTGCGCTGCGGAAATCCCTTATGTGACCATCGGGACCATGCAATGAGTATATGGTCGACGCCGAAAAGTGCTGCAAACCACGCTCACCAAATAGTGCGCATGGTAAACCGCTGCTCTTAATTGCATATCGTAGTGAGGGCGAGAACTTCGCCCTTTTTGACCTCTGGAGGTCTTATGCCGCTCTACAATTTCACTCTTATGCTCTCTGGCGTGACCTATCAAACTGAAGGTTTGGAAGACGCGCTTTACCGCAGCAACTGTGATGATGCGCTAATCAGCGCCTTTGGTCGCTCGGTTTATCTTGATTTCGACCGAGAAGCTGAGTCGCTCGACGCCGCTATCGCCTCTGCGGTTGGAGATGTGGAATCGGCAGGCATAGGCGCAGTTGTGGAATCCGTGGATTCTGCTCTGGTCGGGTTAAGTGATATTGCAGAACTGACCGGCATGACGCGTCAAGCCATCGCCTTGCTCAAAGACGGCTCGCGCGGAGGCGGCGATTTCCCTTGCCCAATCCAGCGTATTAAAGGGCAATCTCCCCTGTGGGACTGGGCCGAGGTGGCTTTGTGGCTTGAGAGAAATGGGCGTCTGGTAGGGAATGAGTCTCTGGTGGCGAATGCAAGAACGCTGAGTAAGTGGAATTTAGCACTGCGCGCCTCGGCTTTTAAGGATGTCGCTGAGATTGAGAAAATAACCCATCAACTTTTAGCCAGCAGAAAGCAGTACAGTTACCAAGCCAAATAAGGCCAAATCGTAAAAATCAGCAATAACGTGCCGCCGCCGATGTCGATCACTTTCTTCAGTTTGCGGGTGCTGATTTTGGCTGCGGAGCGGATCAGCATCTGTCCGGCGAAGAGTAACCACAGGGCCATCACCGCGACGTGAATCGACGCCAACACCAGATAACTCCACGGGGTTGCGCCACCGCCCGCGAAGGCGGGCACCACGGTGAGATACAGCATTATGGCTTTAATATTCAGCACGTTGGCTAAATAGGCCTCTTTGATGCCGGTTGAACGACTGCCGGAGGTGAAAGCCAAATCCTTGGCGTTCAGGCCACTGCGGATCAGCCGAATCGCTAAATAGATAAGATACGCCGTGCCGATGATTTTGATGGTATTCATCAAGGCAGGATAGGCGGCAATCAGCTGCGTGATGCCAAGCCCGGCCAGCAGTGCATGGGTATAAATACCGAGCAGTGTGCCGAGAATAATCCTTCCCGTGCCGCGCATTCCATGCTGAACGGTGTTGTTCATTGCTAAGGTAAAACTGGCCCCCGGCGAGAGGGCCACGGGCAGAATAGCCAGCGCGAAGCCGAGCAGATTCATTCGCCAACCGCGCCAAAATTCTGCAATTTGCTTTGCAGATTGCCGCGGACCTCAGGCCATTCCTCATCAATAATGCTAAATCGCACCGAGTTGCGTTTACGGCCGTTGGGCATGATGCGCTCGTGGCGCACAATCCCTTCCTGCTTGGCACCCAAGCGTAAAATGGCGTTACGCGACTTCTCATTCAGTTCATCCGTGGTGAACTGCACCCGCACGCAGTTCATCACCTCGAAAGCATGGGTGAGCAGCAACAGCTTGGCTTCGGTGTTGGCGTAAGTTCTCTGCCAAGACACGGACAGCCAAGTGTGGCCGATTTCCAACTTACGATTTTGAGTATCAATCTTCCACAGGCGGGTCGAGCCAATCGGCTTGCCGCTGGCAATCTCTTCAATCACGAACGGCAGCACCGTGCCCGCATTGCGACCGGTGATCGCGATATTGATGTACTGCGCGACAGTATCTGGCGACGGAATATGGGTCAATTGCATATTCCACAATTCACCGTCAGAGGCGGCAAGCAGCAGGGCATCGGCATCTTGTTCTGTCAGGGGGCGAAGGCGGATTTTCTGACCGATCAGCGAAACGGGATTATTCATCTACGCAGGTTGCCTCATTTGATTAGCTGGGGGAGTGCTTGATTTCACTCTAAAAGATACGCGCTGGGCAGGCATTTCTCCAGCACGTATAATTTAAATGAATTTATGAAGAGAAATCATTAATGTTGCGAGCAAATATTAACGACCTGATTGCGTTTTCCGTGGTGGCTAAAGAGCAGAGCTTCACCCGCGCTGCGGCAAAGTTGGGCGTTTCGCAATCGGCCCTGAGTCATGCTATTCGCGGTTTGGAAGAGCGCTTGGGCGTTCGCCTGCTCACTCGCACCACGCGCAGCGTTGCGCCCACCGAGGCGGGCCAGCAGCTTTTAGAGAGAGTCGCGCCGCGCCTTGCGGAAATCGAAGACGAGCTGACGGCTATCACCGAGCTAAAAGATAAGCCCGCCGGCACTATTCGCATCACGGCGGCAGAACACGCGGCGAATACTGTGCTGTGGCCGAAGCTGGAAAAATTTCTGCCGGATTACCCGGACATCAAGGTGGAAGTTACCATCGATTATGGCCTGCGGGACATTGTCAGCGATCGCTTTGACGCCGGAATTCGCCTTGGCGAGCAGGTCGCCAAAGATATGATTGCCGTGCGCATTGGGCCAGATTTCCGCATGGCGGTGGTCGCCACGCCATCTTATATCGCTGGGAAAACTGCGCCACTGACGCCCCATGATCTGCAGCAGCATAGCTGCATCAATTTGCGCCTGCCCACGCTGGGCGGGATTTACGCCTGGGAGTTTGAAAAAGCAGGGCGGCCGCTGCGCGTCAGGGTTGATGGGCAGCTGATCCTCAATTCCAATGCGCAAATCAAGAAGGCGGTGCTAGCAGGATTTGGCATGGCGCTGGTGCCGGAAGACAATGTGCGAGAAGAGCTGAAAAGCGGTGAGCTGGTGGAGTTTTTGCAGGACTGGTGCCCGGAGTTTCCCGGCTATTATCTCTACTACCCGAGCCGTCGGCAGCACACCTCGGCCTTCGCGCTGCTGGTGGACGCGCTGCGTTATAAAGCCTAAAGCAGCAGGGAAAGCGCCCGCTGCGGCACTCTCCCTCTGATGATAGCAATCGGCTTAATTGCCGACGCGTTTCTGCAAATGCTCAGGGTAACGCGCCCCTTCTACCGTCACGCTTGCCAGCACTTTCTCAATATTACCCAGCTCTTCCTGAGTCAGTTCAATGTCCGCGCTGGCTAAATTCTCGTGCAGACGAGAGAGCTTGGTGGTCCCCGGAATAGGGACAATCCACGGCTTTTGCGCCAGTAGCCACGACAGGGCGATTTGCGCCGGCGTTGCCCCTTTTTGTTGAGCGATTTGCTCGAGCAGAGCCACCAGCGCCTGATTGGCCTTGCGCGCTTCTACAGAAAAGCGCGGCACAATATTGCGAAAATCGCTGCTATCGAAGGTGGTGTCCTGATTTATTGCACCCGTCAGGAAGCCCTTGCCCAGCGGGCTGAAGGGGATAAAGCCAATGCCCAGCTCTTCCAGAGTTGGCAAGATTTCCGCCTCCGGTTCGCGCCACCATAGCGAATACTCACTTTGCAACGCGGTCACTGGTTGAACGGCGTGAGCACGGCGAATGGTCTGCGCGCTGGCTTCGGACAGGCCAAAATGCTTCACCTTACCTTCCTGAATGAGCTCTTTTACCGTTCCTGCGACCTCTTCAATCGGCACCTGTGGGTCGACGCGGTGCTGGTAAAAGAGGTCGATAACATCGGTATTCAACCGTTTTAACGCCGCCTCGGCCACGGCCCGAATATGCTCAGGGCGGCTGTTCATGCCGCTTTGCCCGCCTTTGCCGTCAAACTCAAATCCAAACTTAGTGGCGATAGCAACTTTCTGGCGAAACGGCGCGACGGCTTCTCCCAACAGTTGTTCATTAATGTACGGGCCATAGGCCTCCGCCGTATCAAACAGCGTCACGCCTTGCTCGAAGGCTGAGCGAATAAGGGCAATAGCGTGGTTTTTTTCAGTGGCCGGGCCATAGCCGTAGCTTAATCCCATGCAGCCAAGGCCGATGGATGAGACTTCAAGTTGGCTATTACCTAGTTTACGTGTTTTCACTGTGCTCACTCCTTAGGGGGGATAACAGCAGTGTAGAGGTGGAGTGATTATTTGATTAGTTGCCATAATCGGTATGAGCTTATGAGTTTTCCTCATTAATCCGCGCCAACGGCCTGTGCGATATTGATGAATTAGGCTCATAGCCGTTTGCAGATTTGCGGCCTAGTCGCGGGCAATGGATCTCTGTAACGTTGAATCACATCAGTACGGCCTCTTTTAGAAGACACCTTTCAGGAGCAAAGCATGAAGATTTTACGCAACGGTTCACAGCAATCGAAGGCCGGTCCGGCAGACTATTTTACCGGCAAAGTGCGGATTGACGCCCCTTTTCAGGCGACCGAACCGGCGCGGGTTGGTGGGGCGACGGTGACTTTTGAACCCGGCGCACGCACCGCGTGGCATACCCATCCCTTAGGCCAGACGCTGATTGTCACCCAAGGCCGTGGCTGGGTTCAAAAATGGGGTCACGAGGTGGAAGAGATACATCCGGGGGATATTGTCTGGATACCTGAAGGGGTGAAACACTGGCACGGGGCAACCAGTGAGACAGCAATGACGCATATCGCCATTGCTGAATCACTCAACGGCAGCCCGGTCGAGTGGCTGGAGAAAGTCACTGACGAGCAGTACCCGGCGAAATCGGCCTAATTAACGGGCGGCGGTTCTCACTTTCTCATTGATGGCAGCGACCAGCGCCTGCGGGTCAACATAAAGGGGTTTGCCGCTGATCTGCTCATAACGATCGCCCGCCTGCACCAGCAACAGCGGTACGCCTCTGACTGCCAATTTATCCATCAGCGCCTGGGTGGTCTGGGTTCGCCGATGAGTTTGTTCAGCCAGCGCTTCGTCGTGAGCCAGACGCAGGGCAAAGTCGCTGGCATCTAGCTCATAACCCGCCGCCTGCACGTGCTGCGCGGCAATGTTGGCAACCACTTGGGGAGCCGAAGTGTCTTGCCCGTTCACATAACGCTCGTGCTGTAAGTGATGCAAAACTTGTGTTTCTAATGTGGCGTCGAGCTGGCGAATGGCCGTCAGCGCGCGGTTCATCGCCTGAGAATCAAAACGCCTATCCGTGCTCATCAGGATCTGATTAAAGTATTTTTCGCTAAATACCTGACCCGTCAGTGACTCAATGCGCTGATCGTTGGTCCACGCATGGGTGGCCAATGACGGTGACATCTCTCGCGCCCCGGTATCTGAGAACAGGCCGCTTGGCATCAACTCTAACTGCTGTGGAAAGGCCGCCGCGAGGCTGGCTAATGCTGGCGCGCTGGCGTAACACCAGCCGCAAAGTGGGTCAAAAATATACAGTAATTTAAAGTCTTGCATCGCGCCTTTCTCTCGTCATCCGTCATATGCGCACTTTATTAGATTCAAAATGCGAGATAAACCCTCATCTGGTTGACGATTTGTTGCATAAATCGAACAAATACAGCCAATGAATAGGGCTGATAAAGTGGCATTTTTACTCTTCTTCGGCATTTAAATCGAATTTCTGCCGGGCTTTTTCCACCTCGGGCAGATAGCTGATCGTCCAGTTGAAGAGCGCGCCGAACGGCTCTTTCAATGTGCGTCCCAAGGGGGTGATGTGGTATTCCACCGCGATAGGCGAGGCGGTGATCACCTTGCGATCCACAATCCCGTTGCGCTGAAGTCTACGCAGGCTTTGCGTCAGCGCCTTCTGAGTAATGCCATCTAACTGGCGCTTAATTGTATTAAATCGTAACGGCTGCTCGCACAGGGCGCTGAGGATCAGCACGGACCATTTATCCGCAATCTGGTCCAACAGCAGTCGGTGCGGGCAATCCTTGGTTGCACAGGGGGCTTTTTGAATCGACACAGTGGTTTCCTTAACGATACCTGGTAGCGTTTTGGTGCCTGATTGACACTAGGTATACATAATATACCCTCAGCTTTGCTAACCACATAGAGAGAATTCAATCATGAGCCAAGCGAATGTAGATGCCCTATTTAAGCCTTTCCAGTTAAAAAACCTGACGTTAAAAAACCGTATTGTGATGGCGCCGATGACCCGCTCTTTCTCGCCCAACGGCGTGCCGGGCGATAACGTGGCGGCTTACTATCAGCGCCGCGCGGCGGCGGATGTCGGATTAATTCTGTCCGAAGGGACGGTGATTGACCGCCCGGCGTCGCGCAATGATGCCAATATCCCTTTCTTCCACGGCGAAGAGGCGCTGGCAGGCTGGAAAAAGGTGATTGACGAGGTTCACGCCGCCGGAGGCAAGATGGGGCCGCAGCTGTGGCATACCGGCTCCGTTGCCAGCTTTATGACCGAATGGGTACCCGACGAGCCGGTAGAAAGCCCTTCAGGGCTGATTGGGCCGGGCCAGCCGCGTGGAGAGATCATGAGCGAAGAGGCGATTGCCGATACCATCGCTGCTTTCGCTAAGGCCGCCGCAGACGCCAAACGCTTAGGTTTTGACGTCGCCGAAATCCACGGCGCGCACGGCTATCTCATCGACCAATTCTTCTGGGCGGCGACTAACCTGCGCACCGACAGCTTCGGCGGCGCGACGCTAAAACAGCGTTCTCGCTTCGCCGCCGAGGTAGTGAAAGCCATGCGCGAGGCCGTAGGGCCAGACTTCCCGCTGATCCTGCGCGTCAGCCAGTGGAAGCAGCAGGACTATGCCTTCCGCCTGACGACTACCCCTGATGAAATGACCGACTGGCTGCTTCCGCTGGTCGAGGCGGGCGTGGATATATTGCACTGCTCGCAGCGCCGATTCTGGGAGCCAGAGTTCCCTGAGATTGATGGGGAGTCCGGTCTGAACTTCGCGGGTTGGGCCAAGAAATTGACAGGCGCTGCGACCATCAGCGTCGGCTCGGTCGGCCTGTCGAATGACTTTATGGGCTCCTTCACTGGCGAAGGCGCGCAGCCCGCCAGCCTCGACAACCTGCTACAACGCCTGGAACGCGACGAGTTCGACTTAATCGCCGTCGGCCGCGCGCTGCTCAGCGACCCGCACTGGGTCAGCAAAATCCGCAACGGCAATCAGGACCAACTGCACGACTTTGACGCCGCGAGTTTGGGTGTGCTGGTTTAAGTAAAATCGAGCAAAAAGGGTTAGTTCTAGCTTATCTTAAACCAGCCTAAGTCCAGAGTTTGCCGACATTCCAACCAGAGGATATAGGATATATTCTCTGGCCTTCATCTTGCTTAATCGACGCGGCGCTATGTCATCCTCCCACCCGCCAGCTTCTCGCCGCCGGGCCAGATATTACGGCGCGCTGACAGGAAATCTTAGTGGGGAAACCCCCTGTAACTCAATAATGAAAAGTAACCTTTGGCGAAACGCTAGCCATGGGTAAAATGAGCGCGGAATAACCATATAAAAAAGGAAATTAATATGGATACGCTGCGTCACAGCAGGAGCACTCCTGCACATTGGCTGAAAATCGTTCAATCTGGCCCTTCAGTTTATCAGCCTCTTTCTCATAGCCTGCGGCTCAACGACCCCAATTCGGCGGCAAAAAACCTTGTTTCAAGCTTCACTCCGCCTTGGAGGATGCGCTAATGACAATAGGTTATTATCTGGTCGTCGAGGACGAAACCACCTGTGGCGGTATCATTCTTGAAGGGGATTTTACCCACACGCTGTTTGGCAGAGCGGTGGCAAGGGAAGAGGATAGGGTTAGCTGCGGCAAGCACCCCGGCACTTACATCATTGTGGGGCACATTCCCCATGACACCATTAACGGCCGCAAATTTGCCGGTACGCTGCACAGTAGAAGTAGCTGCCCATGCAATGCAGAATTTATTCCATCAATGGTGAATGACACCTATGAATTCATCGGCGAAGAAACGGCGGCAAAGAGCACAAGCGCAGATCCGGAGCAGCGCGGACAGGCTGCAAAGAAACCGAAACGCGAAATTACCCTAACCCTCGGCGTGTTCTTTGATGGTACGGGGAATAATGCCAACAATACCGACGCGCGTCTCAAGGCATGTAATGCAGAGCATTATGAGATGAATAATCAGGATGCAACATCAACTTACGCGCGTTGTATCCAAATAAAACGTGGTTACAGCGGCACTTCTGCTGGGAGCCATCTCGGTTACTATACGAATGTGCACTGGCTTAATACCTTATATAACCAAAAAATCACCGTGGATACCGGTTATGGTCAGCATGCAATTTATATTGAAGGAATTGGAACTGAAACAGGCGAAGGTGATAGTACCTATGGTATGGGCACAGGAACTGGCGATACTGGAGTAGTTAAAAAGACCGATAAAGCTGTAAGAATGTTAATTGATGGCTTTAATGATTATTTCTACAACAATCCAGATGCGCGTTTTTGCATTATTAAAGAATTGCAATTCGATATCTTTGGCTTTAGCCGTGGTGCCGCCGCAGCTCGGCATTTTGCCAATCGCGTGTTCTCGCAAGACCCTCAAATTATTGCCGCGATAAAAGCGGGATTAGGCAATGTTGAATTCAGCGGCACTCCGGGAGGTAAAACCCGGTTTATTGGCATTTTTGATACCGTAGCCGCCATCGGCACGCCCGAAAATGGTTTTAACCCTCATACAGCGGATACAGGCGATGTGAATATTGCACTGCGCCCCGGTGTAGCAGAAAAAGTCTTTCACATTACTGCCCAGCACGAGTGCCGATTTAACTTTGCGCTCAACAGTGTGAAACCCGCATGGCCAGAAGTAGAGTTACCCGGAGCCCATTCCGATATAGGAGGGGGTTATAATCCGGTGGAGCATGAAGCCTATTTTCTGAGTAGACCGCAGTTTGAAACCGTTCCCTTCTCAACTGACGATACTCAGACAAGGGTTTATCAGCAAACAGTGCAACAGCTTAAAGAGATGAATCAGTTTCCGGCCATTAATTCAATTTGTCAGAATGTCGAAATCGACGTTAAAACTTGGCATGACGACAGGATGCCAGCTGACCATTACGGCAGGTTACAAAAACGAAGCGCTGCGGCGCTGATTCTCGACCGAACCACCTACAATGACTGGTCAAAAGTATCCTTACGAGTGATGCTAGATGCTGCACAAGAGGCGGGGGTGAAATTCGATCCTATACGGGAAACAAATTTAAAACTAAGACTACCGATAGAACTCGATGCATTATGCCAGAAGGCTTTGCGTCTTGGTAAAGCAGTGCGTAACGGTGAAACACGCTATGTTTTTACTTCGCCGGAACTTAACGTATTAGCCAAAAAATACCTTCACTGTTCAGCCAACTGGAATAGCGTAATTAAAGATGAACAAGGTCTACCAATTGGGGCTGTGAAGCCTGCGAAGCTAGTCAATTTTACCAATCGTCCAGACGAACAGTGGTGCCGGACGGCTTACAATATGGATGGAAAAAAAATATGGAAATAACACGTCTGGCAGTTTTGCTGCCACTACTAACAATAATGGGCTGCCATGCTACAAATCTTGAAGATAACCCGCCCAAAGCTAGGGAGTGGCGCTTTAATTTTTTCACTCCCAAGGCGCTACCTGCACTCGTTACCTTTGTTGCAATTCTTGATATTAATCAGATTGATTATCGATTCAACACCTTAGATAGTACTGCGTCTCTAGATAAGGTTATTGGTAAGTGGAATGATCAATCAAGAGCACCCGGTGGGCATTGGAATAGGATCAAAGCTCCTCCTGAGGTTATGATATTTTGCTGGGACTCGATCATTGATAAAAAGGTTTATGAAACTCACATCTCTTTTCCCCAATCAATTCAGGACAAAATGTCTAGACCCAGTGAATTAAAGGATTATGCAGGTAACACAGCTTATTATGACACTATGCAAATTGGTTTAGCCCCTGAAGGGAAGGTTGCTGTTTGGCTGCGGGGGATAGGAACTGAGCCTAATTACCGTGTTACGCCCTCAACTCTAAAAACCCTTTCCGGTGACCAGCTAAATATTTGCAAAGGAATCACCGATAGTGATTTTTCATATGGATATGATCAAGACATAAAAGATTTCATCAAAGGCAAAACTTACCCCTATGGGAATTGGTGAGACGTAATTGCGGCCAAGAGAGCCGCTTAAAATGGATGGTAAAGGTATATGGAAATAACACGTCTGGCCGCAAGCTTATTGGCTTTGACACTAGTAGGTTGCCAAGCTACTGCTGGTAATACTCGTCCTGATGCCTCCAACCCGTTCTCGCTGCCGTACGGCGAGTGGAGATTTAGTTTTGTTACCCCAAAGGCATTGCCCTCGCTAGTGACTTTCGCGTCCATTCTTGATACCGACGATATTGTTTATCAATTCAACACGCTCGATGGAACTCAGGATAACCCAGACAGTGTAGGTAAATGGAGTCAGCATATTCGTCGTTCGTCGGTGACATGGAATAAAGCCAAGCATCCGCCTAAAGCTATGGTGTTTTGCTGGGACTCAGTTATCGATATGAAGGTATATGAAACATCGATAAGCTTCCCACAATCTGTTTGGGAAAAAATGATCACCCCTGCGGATCATAAAAATCGGCGTGGAACAGAGGTCTATTACGACACCATGATTATAGGTTTGGCACCTGAAGGAAAAGTGACGGTCTGGCTGCAAGATGTGGGTAATTATCCCAATTACCGCGTTACACCTTCATCTATAAAAACACTCTCCGGCGAGCAGCTAGATATCTGCAAAGGCATTACCAAGCATCCAAATGGCTACAAATATTATGGCGAGACGCCAGATTTCATCAAAGGAAAAACCTATCCCTACGGGAATTGGTGAGACGTAATTGCGGCCAAGAGGGTCGCTTAAAATGGATGATAGAGATATATGGAAATAACACGTCTGGCAGTTTTGCTGCCACTACTAACAGTAATGGGCTGCCATGCCACAAATCTAGAAGATACCCCGACTAAAGCTAGGGAGTGGCGCTTTAATTTTTTCACTCCCAAGGCGTTGCCTGCCCTCGTCACCTTTGTCGCAATTCTTGATATTAATCAGATAGATTATCGATTCAACACATTAGACAGTACTGCGTCTCTAGATAAGGTTATTGATAAGTGGAATGATCAATCAAGAGCACCCGGTGGGCACTGGAATAGGATCAAAGCCCCGCCCAAGCTTATGATATTTTGTTGGGACTCGATCATTGATAAAAAGGTTTATGAAACTCACATTTCATTTCCCCAATCAATTCAGGACAAAATGTCTAGACCCAGTGAATTAAAAGATTATGTAGGTAACACAGCTTATTATGACACCGTGCAAATAGGTTTAGCCCCTGAAGGGAAGGTTGCTGTTTGGCTCCGAGGGATAGGAACTGAACCCAATTACCGTGTTACACCCTCAACTTTAAAAACGCTTACAGGTGAGAATTTGGAAATCTGTAAAGGCATTACCAAGCATCCAAATGGGTACAAATATTACGGTGAGACGCCAGATTTCATCAAAGGCAAAACCTACCCCTACGGGAACTGGTGAGACGTAATTGCGGCCAAGAAGATCGCTAAAAATGGATGGTTTTACAGTTAGCAAAAGGCCCGCACAATGGCGGGCCAGAACTGTTCTTCACGCTGGATTACAAACCTCGCTGGTCCATCAGCACGGCTAAATCCACCAGACGGTTTGAGAAGGCCCATTCGTTGTCATACCACGCGAGGATCTTCACCAGATTGCCGCCAATCACCAGCGTGGACAGCCCGTCGATAATCGATGAGCGCGCATCACCCTGATAATCGCTCGACACCAGCGGCTCATCGCTGTAGCCCAAAATCCCTTTCAGTGGACCGGATTCTGCGGCTTTGCGGAAGGCGTTATTCACTTCTTCAGCAGTCACATCGCGTTTTAGCGTCACGGTCAGGTCAACGATGGAAACCACTGGCACCGGCACGCGCAGTGAGTAGCCGGTCAGGCGTCCGTCCAGCTCAGGAATGACTTTACCCAAGGCTTTGGCCGCGCCGCTGGAGTAAGGAACAATCGACAGCGCCGCCGCACGTGCGCCGCGCAGGTCTTTCTCCGGCTGGTCATGCAGTGCCTGACTGTTGGTGTAGGCATGAGTGGTGTTCATCAGGCCGTGCTCAATGCCGAAGCTTTGATGCAGGACCTGCGCCGCCGGGGCCAGACCGTTGGTAGTGCAGCTGCCGTTGCTGACAATTTTGTGCTGCGCCGGGTCATATTTTTCATGGTTAACGCCCATTACCACGGTGATGTCATCGTCTTTGCCCGGCGCGGAGAGGATCACGCGCTTGGCGCCGCCTTTGGTGATGTGCACTTCGGCTTTGGCTTTTTCGGTGAAGAAGCCGGTGGATTCAATGACCAGTTCGACGCCAACGCTGCTCCATGGTATTGCACCCGGATCGCGCTCAGAGAAAACGCGGATCGCGTTGCCATTCACTTTCAGCTGGCCTTCGGAAGCTTCGACATCGGCCGCGAGGGTGCCCTGCAGTGAGTCATATTTAAGAAGGTGCGCGAGGGTTTTGCTGTCGGTCAGGTCGTTGATGGCCACGACTTGAAAATCGCTGCGGCCGAGCGCGGCGCGCAGAACGTTTCTACCAATACGACCAAAACCGTTAATGCCTACTTTGACCATGATGTACTCCTTGGTGAGTTGTCTGGTTTCAAAATAGTGCTTTGGCAAGTTGGCGTAAATGACAAATAAGAATCAATTTAAGCCATGTTACGCGCGTAGAAGCGTTCGCGGTAATCAGACGGCGTGAGTTGCAGATTGCGTTCGAATACCCGGCGCAGGTTCAGGCTATTGCCAAATCCGGTTATGGCGGCGATCTGTTCTATTTTGTCTGAGCTTTGCTCAAGGTGCTGACGGGCCACGTCGAGACGCACTTCCTCGACGTATTTCGCCGGGCTGCTGCCGGTTTCTCGGGTGAAGACGCGGGTAAAGTTGCGCGGACTCATGGCGACGCGCTCGGCCAGTTTTTCCACCGACAGGTCGCCGGAAAGATTTTGCAGGATCCAGCTTTGCAGGTCGCGGATAGGGCCGGGGGTATTGGACTGGCTGAGCAGGAAACGGCTGAACTGCGACTGCCCGCCGGGACGACGCAGGAACATCACCAGATCCTGTGCGACGTCGCGCGCCAGGGTGAAGCTGTGGTCATCTTCCACCAGTGCCAGTGTGAGATCAAAGCCCGAGCTGACGCCCGCCGAGGTCCAGACATTGCCGTCTTGCAGATAAATCGGCCCTTTCTCGACCAGCACTTTGGGATAGCTATTTTGCAGGTTATCCAGCTGCCGCCAGTGGGTGGTGGCGCGACGTCCGTCGAGCAGGCCCGCCTCTGCCAGCAGCAGCGCGCCGCCGCAAATCGATACCACTCTTTTGGCATGAGGCGCGGCGCGGCTGATCCAGTTGGCGACCAGTGCGGATTCTTCAGGAGTCGAGCCTTTGCCGGTGATCATTACGGTGTCGCGCGGCAATGCGGGGTCAAGATCTGCCAGCCGATGGTCGGCCAACAGATTCAAACCGGACATGCCGTGAATGACGCGATGCGACTGGGTGGTGGCAATTTCGACCTGATAGGGCGGATGAGGAGAATCCTTGGGCCTCAAGCGATTAGCTTGCATCAGGATGTCGGCGATGCCGGTCGGTTCGAACAGCATGCCCCCTTCGGGGACAATGATCAGGAATGTATGCATGTCCTTAAAATACAAAAAAGGACAAAATAGGTCAAGAAAGGCCCAAATCAATGGGCCTTAATTTTTATGGCCATGGAGTGAGGATCTCATGCCCGTCTTTAGTGACCAGCACCATGTGTTCCCACTGCGCCGAGAGGGAGTGGTCTTTAGTCACTACGGTCCATCCGTCTTTTAACAATTTTGAGTAGCGCTGGCCGGCGTTGATCATCGGCTCGATGGTGAACAGCATGCCTTCTTTCAGCACCAGGCCTTGGCCTTTCTGGCCGTAGTGCAGCACCTGCGGGTCTTCATGGTAGCCCTGCCCGATGCCGTGGCCACAATACTCTTCCACCACGCTAAATCCTTCACGTCTGGCAACGGCGGCAATCGCAAAACCAACGTCACCCAGCGTCGCGCCCGGCCGGACGACGTCAATACCGGCGTGCATGGCTTCGAGCGTTGTATCCACCAGGCGGCGGGCGAGGATCGAAGGTTCATCGGCGTAGAACATCCGGCTGGTGTCGCCATACCAACCGTCTTTGATCAGCGCCACGTCCACGTTGACGATATCGCCCTTTTTCAACACTTTATCTGAAGGAATACCGTGGCAAATCACGTGATTCACCGAAATGCAGGTGGTTTTGGTATAGCCCTGATAACCAATGTTGGCCGGGATCGCGCCCAGCTCGTTGACGATAAAGTCATGACACAGGGCATCCAGATAGTCGGTGGTGACGCCGGGCTGAACATGGGGTTCAATCATTTGCAGCACGCGCGCGGCCAGATGCCCGGCGGCGCGCGCCTTGGCGATGCCTTCAGGAGATTTTATAAACGAATTATTGCTCATTGGTGCTCTTCCTTGTTGTCACGCCATCATTAAGTAGTGTCTTTATGCCATCGAACTGCTCGTTCGATTCCGTGCTGGCTTTTACCAATAGCTGGCAGATATCACGGTGAGAAAGGTCTGGATGCATTTCCATCAGCATGCCGACTTTCATCCAATGCTCGGCCTGAGCATTCATTGAACGGGTAAAGGCCATGCTGGCGATACGCAGGTTCTCATGCATCATTTCTGAGATTTTGATAATGCCCATCGGGATTCTCGCAATATATGGTTTATATATGAATCGTATATGTTCTGTATCTTAGCCGACTTGTGCGCAACGTTGCAACTCAGACGTTATTTTTGGTGAAAGCGGCGGGCCTGATTGGCAAACCCCTCGCTGAGAACTATGTTGGAGGTGAAAAAATGGTGACCAGCAAAGCGAAGTTAACGGAGAGAAATGATGAGTTTAATGCCCAGAATCGGCGTCGGCGTACTGATTTTCCGCGAGGGGAAATTGTTGCTGGGCCGCAGAAAAGGTAGTCACGGTGCCGGTTTTTGGTCTGCTCCCGGCGGCCATTTAGAGTTTGGCGAAACGCCAGAACTGTGCGCCCGGAGAGAAGCTTTAGAAGAAACAGGCTTGCAACTCGAGGTAGTGCATCCCGGCCCTTGGGTTAACGATATTTTCACTCTCGAGCAAAAACACTATGTGACGCTGTTTTGTGTTGCGCAATCCAAACCTGAGCAGGGCGAGCCGATTAACACCGAGCCAGAGAAGTGCGAAGGCTGGCACTGGTTTAATTGTGACCAATTACCACAGCCGCTTTTTCAACCACTTGAAGACTTGATAGAAAAAGTGGGAAATATCAAAAATTTGATTTAATTTTTGGGTATAGCTGAGAATAAAAACATGTTCTTAAATACAGTGTTGACACCTCGCTAAGAACGAGTAGATTGGAACTTAACGGTGAAGCGAAGTTTGAAGTAACAAGTATTTCTTACCCCTCCTTCATCGTTATATAGAGAGTTTTAAATACTCTATAAAACAGAGTGCGATACGGGCCACGAAATACTGTTGTATGGGAGATTCACTGCGGAGAGGAATGAAAACCAATTCGAGTGATGAAGATTTCAAGCCACGTAGTTAATTTGTACAATCGCACGCATGGGAATGCGCGATGATGTAAGGCCTTGTTGTTAAAAGTAATGTTCGCGATTTGGGTACGAAAGTATGAGATCGAGAATGTCGCGATGAAAGTAAGGCAACGCATCAAAGAGTATATATCGCGTGGGCGATGTACTTATCGGATCCTCTATTTCGAACAGAGAAACCGGTAAATGACACAGGATTGATGCTTTATTCCATTTTATTATAGGAGGACGGCAGTACAAGAGTGACCAATATATCCTGTGAAGCTATGTACATCATTTGAAGTAGTATTAAGTTATAAGTTGATTAATGTTAATTACTAACACTGTAGTACCATAAAAGCCCCGGCAAATATCGCTGGGGCTTTTTCATTTCTGTTGCAAAATTCCTTCATTTTTTCTTATCAGTCCAGCCATGAGTTGCCTCTGTGGACGCTGCACCGCAATTTAACTTTTCTCTCACTCATATGTTCTTCTCCGCTACTGACTTTTGCTATTGTTATGCCGCCGAACGAACTGCAAATAGCCGCCAAGGGACCTAGATGAACGAATTTATTGCGCCAGTAGAATTAGAAAAATCATACCGCTTACTCAATCATGGACCGACGGTGTTGGTGTCTGGCAGCCACGGCGGGGTGGATAACGTGATGACCGCCGCCTGGTCGTGCGCGCTGGACTTCACCCCGTCAAAAGTGATGGTGGTGCTGGATAAAATCACTAAAACCCGTGAGCTGATCGAAAAGAGCGGCACCTTTGTGTTGCAGGTTCCTACCGTGGCTCAGTTGCAACTGACTTATGATTTAGGCCGCAGCAGCCTGTTTACCGAGCCGGATAAATTGGTAAAAACCGGCGTGCAGCTGTTCAGCATTGAAGGCCACGACGGCCCCTTTGTTGAAGGTTGCTCGGCGTGGTTATCGTGCCGGTTAATCAATGAGCCGCACAACCAGCAGGCCCACGACCTGTTTATTGGCGAAGTGATTGGCGCATGGGCCGACACGCGGGTATTCAAAAACGGCCACTGGGCGTTTGGAAGCTCCGATCCGGACTTCCGCAGTTTGCACTACATCGCTGGCGGCAACTTCTATGCCATTGGCGAGTCACTGCAAGTCGAAAAAGAGTAACTGTTTTCAGCGAAAAGCCCTGCGTCTTGCTTACTCATTGCCGAACTCCGCCACCATGGCATCCACAAAGCTGCGGAGTTTGGCCGTTGGTCGGCGAGTGGGCGGATAGACGATATGCATCGGGCGGGCCGGGCATTGGTATTGGGTTAACACCTGAACCAGTCGGCCTGCTTTGACTTCACTCTCCAGCACGATTTCCGGGCCGAGCGTAATGCCAAAGCCGCTGATCGCCGCGTGCAGTAAGGCATTCCAATTATTGCAGTGAAAACGCCCTTCGATATGTACTTCCTGCGTTTTCCCGTCGCGGCTAAACAGCCAGCGGCAGGGCTGCGAGGCAGGGGAAGAGCCATAGTGCAGGCAGTCGTGATGAGCCAAATCGTCCAGCGTTTCCGGCGTGCCGCGCTTTGCCAGATAGCCCGGTGAGGCGCAGGCGATGAGCCTGTAAGGCCTGAGCCGGCGGGCAATCAGCGACGAATCCACCAAATCTCCCAGCCGAATAATTACTTCAATGCCTTCTTCCAAAGGATCCACGTAGCGATCGTCAAGGGAGAGGTCTATCTGCATGTCCGGGTGCTGGGCCAGAAAACGGGTGACAAAGGCGGGCATGGTAAAAGCGCCGAAGGTGATGGGCGCGCTGACTTTCAAAATGCCTTTCGGATGAGTTTGCATGTCCAGCGCCAGCGAGTCTGCGGCTTCGACCTCGGACAACACGCGCTTGCAGCGTTCATAGTAGGCGCGGCCGACGTCGGTCAGCTGCTGGCGGCGGGTGGTGCGGTTGAGCAAGGTAATGCCGAGCTGCGCTTCCAACGCGGCGATGTGCTTCGCCACCATTTGCGGCGACATCTCCAGCGCGTCCGCCGTCGCGGCGAAAGAGCCTAAATCGGCTGATTTCACAAACACGCTCATGCTGGTCAGTCTGTCCATGATTCACCACTCTGGGTTGTTAGTTATCAATTTAAACGGCCATTTATCTTCGAATCTATATCAATCATGCTCACTCTGTCATCAACCTTGGAGAGAAGAACATGAAGATAGGCATTATTGGGGCAGGGTTTGTGGGTCGGGCTATCAGCAAGCTGGCCTTAGCGGCGGGACATCAGGTGATGTTGAGCAATTCGCGGGATCCCAAAACATTATTTACCTTAACCCGCACCACCCAGTGCGAGGCAGGAACCCCGCAGCAGGCGGCCGAGTTCGGCGACGTGGTGGTGATCGCCATTCCATTAGAGGCCTATCGCAGCGTGCCCGCCGCGCCGCTGGTGGGCAAAGTGGTGATTGATGCCAACAACTACTATCCGGATCGCGATGGGCGCATCCCTGAACTTGACCAGCACCAGACCACCACCAGCGAAATGTTGGCAAAGCATTTGCCCGAGTCGCGGGTGATCAAAGCCTTTAACGCCATCAGAATGGATGATTTGCTGAGTGACGGTCTGCCTGCTTCCGCTGCCGAACGCCGCGCTTTGCCGATTGCCGGTGATGACGCGCAGGGCAAGGTCATCGTCACGGCGCTGCTCGACGAGTTCGGTTTTGACGTGGTAGACGCCGGGGCGTTGGAGGAAGGATGGCGTTTCGAAGCCGGAACGCCAGTCTACTGCGTGCCGCTCAATAAAGAGCAGCTGGCTGCGGGGTTACAGGCTGCCGCCACTAACCATCTTGCGTAAAAAGGTCAGGCAGAGTTCTAGCTGTGACAGCTCGATATATTCGTCGGCCTTGTGCGCCTGAGTAATGGAGCCGGGGCCGCAAATCACGGTAGGGATGCCAGCCTGCTGGAACAGCCCGGCTTCGGTGCCAAAAGCCACGGATTCGAAGTCGTGCTGGGGCAGCGCGCTGGCGCATTGTTGCTTGAGAGCGTCCATCGATTGATCGTCTTGCAACCCTGGATATTCGACTTGCTGCGACAGGTGAATATCGGTGTCGGGGCTGACGCGGCGCATATCGGGGAGCAACTCTTGGCTCGCCCATTGCTGCAAGGTTTGGGGCAGCTGCTGGTGGGGAGAGCCGGGCAAGGCGCGAATTTCAAAATCGAACTCACAGTGGTCCGGCACCACGTTGACGGCGGTGCCGCCTTTAATGGTGCCGACCTGCACCGTGGACCACGGCGGATCGTAGCGCGCGTCGCCAGTTTCCTGCTGCCAGCCTTTGCCCTGCTGGCGCAAAAAGGTCACCAGCTCGGCGGCGATTTCAATCGCATTCACCCCCAAATCGGGCTGAGAGGAGTGGGCTGCCTGCCCGTGCACCGCGCAGCGCCACGCGCTTTTGCCTTTATGCGCCGTGGCGACTTTCATCAGGGTCGGCTCACCGACGATGCAACCACTCGGGCGCACGGCGTCGCGCGATAACTCATCCAGCAGGCCGCGTACGCCGACGCAGCCGATCTCTTCATCGTAGCTGACCGCAATGTGTACCGGTGCGGCGCCCGGGTGGCGCGTGGCTTCAATAAATTCGGGCACCAGCGCCAGCACGCAGGCCAAGTAGCCTTTCATGTCGGCGCTGCCGCGACCATAGAGGCGGCCATCGCGGGCGGTCAGCACAAAGGGGTCTTGCGACCACGGCTGGCCTTCGACCGGGACCACGTCGGAGTGGCCTGAAAAGCAGATCCCCCCACGATGAGGATTGCCAATGGTGGCGTAAAGGTTGGCGCGCAGACCGTCTTCGCTATAAACCCGGCGAGCCGCGATGCCATAATCGGCCAGATAGGTGTCGATATAGTCAATCATCGCCAGATTAGACTGCAGGCTAATGGTGTTAAAACTCACCAATTTAGACAGGATATCTACCACGGTCTGCATCATTCTTTCCTTATGATTTTACAGCGATAACGTCAATCTCAACCCACCACTCAGGGCGCGCCAGCGAGGTGATCATCAGGCCGGTAGAGACCGGGAAAACCCCTTTCAACCAGCGGCCCATGATGTTGTAAACCGTCTCGCGGTAGCGCACATCGGTGAGGTATACGGTGATTTTGCAGATGTCTTCCAGCTTGCTGCCCGACTCTTCTAACAGCATGTTAATGTTGTACATCGCTTGTTCGGTTTGTGCCGCGACGTCGCCCTTGCCAACCGACTCGCGGGTATCAAGGTCTTGACCAATCTGACCGCGCAAAAACACCATATTTCCGGCGACCACGGCCTGACATAAATCATTATCCAGATTCTGTTCAGGGTAGGTGACTTTGGTGTTAAACGGGCGAATACGGGTATGTGCCATGATGCTTTTCTCCTGGTTTACTGAATTAAGGTGTTGGACTCAAGGTGGGGGAATGCCCCGTAAAATTGCGTAACGCTGCTGCCGAAGTTAGGCAAGGAACTGCTTAAGCTCCGGCGTCTGAGGTGCGTTGAAAATTTGGTCAGGGGTGCCCACTTCGTGAACTTTCCCCTGATGCATAAAGACGATGCGATCGCTGACTTTGCGCGCAAAGTTCATTTCATGAGTCACCATGATGATGGTCATGCCCTCTTCGGCGAGGGTTTCAATCACTTGTAGCACTTCGCCCACCAGCTCGGGATCGAGCGCCGAGGTGATTTCGTCACACAGTAGTACCTCCGGGTTCATCGCCAGCGCACGGGCAATCGCCACGCGCTGCTGCTGGCCCCCGGAGAGGCTGGCGGGCCACATATCAAATTTTTCCTCCAGACCGACGCGGGCCAGCAGTGTTCGCGCGGCGCGCTCCGCCGACTCTTTTTGCAGTTTTTTGACCAGCGTCGGGGCCAGCATGATGTTGCGACCCACGGTGAGATGCGGGAACAGGTTGAAGCTCTGGAAAATCATGCCGACGTTTTGGCGCAGCTCGCGCATGGCGGCCGGGTCGTCATGGCGCAAGGCCTGGCCGTCGACGGTTAACGTGCCCTGGTGAAAGCTCTCCAGCCCGTTAATGCAGCGCAGCAGGGTGCTTTTGCCCGAGCCGCTTTTGCCCAAAATGCACACCACTTCTTTGCGTTTGATCTTCAGATCAATGCCCTTCAGCACCTCATTGTCGCCAAAGCGTTTGTGCAAACCGGTGATATCAACGACCGCAAACCCGGCCTCGGTGTGGTTAATTTCGGTCATGGTTATCAGCTCCACGCATTACTTGTTTTTCGAGATACCGGCTCCACAGCGAGAGCGGAAAACAGAGGATGAAATAAAGCAGCGCCACGCTGCCGTAGACCAAAAATGGTGAGAAGGTGGCGTTAGCAATAATCTGCCCAGAGCGCGTTAGCTCGACAAAGCCGATCACCGAGGCCAGCGCCGTGGCCTTCACCGCCTGCACCATAAAGCCCACGGTGGGAGCGATGGCCACGCGCACCGCCTGCGGCAATATCACGTAGCGCAGCTGTTCGCCGAAAGAGAGCGCCAAACTGGCCGACGCCTCCCACTGCTGCTTGGAAATGCTCTCCACGCTGCCGCGCCAGATATCGGTCAGATAGGCGCTGGCGTAGAGGGTTAAACAGAGGCTGGCGGCCACCAGCGGGGTGGTATCAATGCCAAACAGCGCCAGTCCAAAGTAGGTCAAAAACAGCTGCATCAGCAGTGGTGTGCCCTGAAACAGGTTGACGTAAATCACCACGAGGATTTGCAGCCAGCGGCGATGGGACAGGCGCATGACCAGCAGGATGGCGCCGACAAGGCCGCCGCCAATAAAGGCAATCAGCGACAGCCCGACGGTCCAGCGCAGCGCCAGCAGCAGGTTGCGATAGATGTCCCACAGTGAGAAATCACTCATGATCTTTTTCCTGTTTGTGGACCAAAGATGAAGCGCGGGCCGAACCAGCCAAGAAACTGACGCACCGCGATGGCAAGCAGCAGGTAGATCGCCGTCGCCACGATGTAAGACTCAAAGTTGCGGAAAGAGCGGCTGGCAATCAGGTTGGCGGCGTAAGACAGCTCCTCGGTAGAGATTTGGCTACAGACCGCCGACCCCAGCATGATGATAACCACCTGACTGATCATGCTGGGCCAGACGCGCCCAAGGGCCGGGGGTAACACCACGCGGGTGAAGATTTGCCAAGGGTTGAGCGCCAGACTTTGCGCCGCTTCAATCTGGCTGCGGGGGGTGTTTTGGATCCCCGCGCGGACGATCTCTGAGCTATACGCCCCCAGGTTGAGCACCAGAGACAGGGTGCTGGCCTCGATGGCTGACAAGTGAATGCCCAGCACCGGCAGGCCGAAAAAGATAAAGAACAACTGCACCACGTAAGGCGTGTTGCGCAGCAGTTCGACATAGCAGGCCACCAATAGCCGTAATACCCCGCGGCCGTTAGCGCGCGCCCAGCCGCTGGCGATCCCCAGACAAATACCCAAGAAGGTCGATATCAGCGTCATGACTAGCGTGATCAGGGTGCCACTGAGCAATAGCGGCCACTGCTGCAGCACGGAAGTAAAATCAAACATAGAGACTCGGCTCCTCAAGTGGCATAAATGCCCGATAGTGGCGTTTCACTCCCCCGCCAGCGCAGTGCGGCAGGGGGAATTACTGCGGGTTATTCCGGTAAGTTGCCTGCCGGACCGCCCAGCCATTTCTCAGAAAGCTTATCCAGCGTGCCGTCTGCCTTGGCGGCGCGGATAATGTCATTCACCTTAGCAACCAGCTGTGGCTGGTCCTTGGGCATGCCGACGTAGCACGGCGAGTTGGCCAACATCACTTTCATATGCAGGTCGAGCTTCGGGTCCTTTTTCATCATGGAGCCCGCCACCGGGGTGCCAATCGCCATAAACTGCGTCTGCCCGGAGAGATAAGCCGCCACTGTGCTGTTGTTATCTTCAAAACGCTGAGGAATGGCGTTTGGCGACTGGCTGGTCAGCTCTTGGTCTTCCATTGAGCCGCGCGTCACCCCGACCTTTTTGCCCGCTAACTGGGCGAAAGTGGTGATGTCCTGCTTGCTGCTGCCGAACACCGCGTCGAAGAACGGCGCATAGGCAATACTGAAATCAATCACTTTGGCGCGTTCTGCGGTTTTGCCTAATGAGGAGATAGTCATATCGGCCTTGCCGGTTTGCAGGTAAGGCACGCGGTTCGGCGCGGTGACGGGAATTAAGGTGACTTTTACTCCTAGCTTTTGACCAATCAGCTTAGCGACGTCGACGTCAATGCCTTCCGGCTCCATAGAAGCGCCGACATAGCCGTACGGCGGGTAGTCCACCGGAATGGCGACGCGCAGGTTTTTAGCCGCCATCACTTTATCCAGCACGTTTTCGGCGCTGGCGCTCAGGCTAAACATGGCGCTGGCCGCGCCGATTAAGACAGGTAGGACATAAGCAGCAAGTACACGACGAGTTTTCATTGCGGTTATCCTGTGTAGTGAAGTGATGAATGGTTTTATTGCGCAGTCGGCTGCGCTTATAAGTTGGGCCGATGAAGGCTCTCTGGTGTTGACGCTTTACTCTTATTTGGCGCTTAATTTATTGAAGTATCCGGCCCGCACGGCCATGCCAATCAGGTTGACGAAGAACCGGCAGGCGGTGATGGCGGTAATGCCGTTGAGGTCTTTTTTCGGAGTGATTTCAACGATATCCATTCCCACCACGCGGCCCTTCTTCACCAATCCGTGGATCAGTTTGCGCGCTTCGCTGTAGGTCACGCCGCCCAGCGCCGGGCCAGCCACGGCGGGCATGATGGTCGGGTCGATGCCGTCGGCATCCATGGTCAGGTAGTAATTGCCGCCGTCGGGAATGCGGCTGAGAATAGCCTCGACGCCTTCGTCATGCAGCTCATGGGCGGTGATCAGGTGGGCGCCGTAGGCCAGCGCGGCGTCTACTTCTTCCTGACGCGCGGAGCCGTTGGCACGCAGGCCGATTTGGAAGATTTCGCCGACGTGAGCCATTTCAGAGGCGCGGCGGATAGGACTGGAGTAGCCGTCGGTCACGCCATTCACCTCCTGACGCCAGTCCAGGTGGGAATCGATTTGAATCAGGGTAATAGGGCCGATGCCGTCCAGTGCGCGCAGTACCGGGATCGGCACGCCGTGGTCGCCGCCGATAATCAGCGGCATGCCGCCGAGGGAGAGGATTTTGCGCACCACGGTTTCTGCCGCGTCGTAATGGCCGTTGAGCTGGCGGGCGTCACCGGCGATGTCGCCGCAATCGACCATGCGGATAGGCTGGTTGTCCATCAGCGGGCCGCCGATATCAAAGTCATAACGCTCAATGCTGCGCACGGCGCGGTCGGTCGCCTGACGCACGGCGGTCGGGGCGTTGGTCTGATCGTTGGTCACTTCATCAATCGAATACGGCGAGCCATAAGGAATGCCGAGCACGGCGATATCCACGGAATCCAGAGTATTCAGGTCGCTAACGACTTCTGAATAGAGCAGGCTTTTGTGGCCATGTTTCGGTGCGGTGGTCAGTTCTGGTTTGTAAACGCTCATCTTTATTTCCTATCAATTAGGGTTGCTAAGGGCCGGGTAAGATCTATTTGTGACTCCACCATTCGCCCATCAGCCACAGCTTCTCTTCGGTGTCGGTCACGCAGGCGCGGACATCGACTTTCGCCGTGGCCGCCATCAGCGTGGATAAGAGTTCGCTGACTAAAAAAGCCGGCGTCATGGCGTCGAAAAACGAGGTGGTCTGCTTCTGGACCAAAATGGTGTCACTCGCCAAACGCGCGACGGGCGAACTGGCGTCATCCGTGATGGCGACGATTTTGGCCTTTTGCTGCGCCATATATCGGGTCAACACCACGGCGCGGCGCGAATAGGGTGAAAGACTGCAAACCAGCAGTACGTCTTTCGGGCCGATGCTGTGCATCAGGGTCATCAGGCCGCTTTCACCGGCCCCTTCCACCAAAATCAGGTTGTTCTGGAAGTAGGACGCCACGTGATAAAAATGAAAGGCGATGGAGAAAGAGGCGCGCATGCCCACGCAATAAATATTGCGCGCCTGCGACAGAGTCTTGGCCGCGCTGACAATGGAGGCCAGATTGCTGGCCTGACACAGCGACTGAATGTGGGAGATGGTGGTGTTCGCCAAATCCAGCACCAGTGAGCTTTCGCCGACCTTCTGTTTCATTTCGACCAGCGCCGACACTCTGGAGCTGTATTCATTACCTTTATTGCGCAAGGCATTGATAAAAATCTCGCGAACGTCGTCATAGCCGGAAAAGCCCAATCGCTTGGCGAAACGCGTCATGGTCGAAGGAGGAAGCCCGGCCAGCTTGGCCTGTTCACGCATCGACATCACCGCCACTTCCTGCGGGTAATTCAGCACAAAGCTTGCCACCAGCCTTACCTGCTTGGGTAAAGACTCATACTGATCTTTGATTATCTGAACCAATGCTTGCTGTTCCATAGGGCCTCGCCATCGATGTCTCTCTCATGATGGTTGCAACGGCCATGCCAAATTTTTTCCAGAGTGAAACAGTTGAATCAAAATCGGCTGGATATTTTTTGTGCGGAAAGCCTAAAAAGTGGCAGGGGGATTAGGTGGGTGATTTAAATGATTCACCAGAGGCGAAAAATAGTTCTGAGTGTTTTGCTGTTTGCCATATTGGGGGGAGTGCGAGGCATTTACCCCTGCGCCAGATTGGTGCGCAGGGGCGATCATCAAGGCGCATTTGCCACTTTTGTTGCACCTTTTGCGACATTTTGCGTCAAACGTGCAGCCTAGCCGTGAGGCCGCCCGAAGGTGGTGCCTTCCCCTTGCCAGCCGGTGGTCTTCAGAAATTGTTCCCACGTCAGGCTGGCGGGATTGATGCGCCGGCTCCACTCAAGGTCGCGGTCCGGGCGATAATAGCCATACTCCACGGCGTATTCGGCCATGCCCACCACTTCATCAACCAGCGCATTCATTCCGGCGAATGACGGGAAATGTTGCACCAACTCTTCACGGGTAAAGGCCGAGCTGTAGGCCGCCTTGATACCGGTCACGCGGCTAAAGGTGTCGACAATCTCCCTGGGCGAGAGGAATTCGCCAATCACCGGCAATGACAGGCCCGCGTATTTCTCGCGATGATCCAAGATCTCTAGCACCGCTGGCCCGGTGGCGGTCAGGGGATCGACAAAGGGCGCGCGGTGATTTTCGGGTAAATACAGGGGGAAAATCAGGGTGTCGCCCTGAAGGTGCGGCTGGTAATACTCCAAAATATTGGTGTAAAAGAATGCCATATAGATGAAGGAGCTGGTGACCGGCAGGGCGCGGATATACTCCTCGACCCGGCCTTTATCGGTGAAGTGCGGCACCCACTTTTTGCCTGCGGTAATACTTTCGACATTTTCCAGCGCGGTGAAAACGATATGCTCCACGCCCGCCTCGACGGCAGCGTCGGCCAGCTCTTTGCCCAGCGGGGCTTCGTCGCTTTCAGCATAATCAGCATCCGGCGCAATGGGCGGCGTCATCAGAAAGGCGGCCCGCGCGCCTTTAAACGCCTCAACAAACTGCGTTTTGTGGCCTAACTCGAGGGGCACAGCTACCAACTCGGCACCTTGACGGGCCAGCTCCTGCGCCTCGGGGGAGTCCACGCGGCGAGTTAACGCTCGCACCTGATAACGCTGACTTTGCAGCAGGGTTTGCACCACGCTGCGGCCCTGCTTACTCAGCGCACCGACTACGGTAATAAGGGGTTTATGAGAAGAGTTCATCGACTTTTCCTGCCTGATAATGGGGGTGAACTTGCATTATCAGCAGAACTCAGCGATAACAGAAATCGATTAATTTATATTAAGGAATCCATCTGATGGATACCACGCGCATTGATCTCAACCTGCTGGTTACCTTTGAAGCCCTGCTTGCCGAACAGAACGTCACTAAGGCGGCGGCGCGGCTCAACCTCAGCCAGCCCGCGGTCAGCGCGCAGCTCAATCGCCTGCGCGAGATGTTTGATGACCCACTGCTGGTGCCTGCCCGGCGCGGCATGACGCCCACCGACAAGGCGCTCGAGCTGCTGGGGCCACTGCGTGATGCTTTGGACCAGCTGCGGCGCATGCTGCAAACTCATAAAGACTTTCATCCGCAGAGCGCGCAGCTGACCCTGACCATCGCCTGCACCGACTACATTCAGGCCGCCGTGGCGATGCCGCTGGTGCTGGCTCTGCGCCAACGGGCGCCGGGCGTGCGCATTGCGCTGCGCCACTATGCCCCAGAACAGCTGGAACAGCAGCTGGCCAGCGGCGAGATTGATTTGGCGATTGCCACGCCGGAGAGCCGATACGCCCAGCTGCGAACCCGCCACTTGTTTGATGAAGACTATGTGCTGGTGGGGCGGCGCGGGCATCCGGCACTCAGTGCCGAGTTGAGCATGGAGGCATTTGCCCAGCTGGAGCAGGTGATTGTTTCCCCCTCCGGCGGCGGTTTTACTACCCCAATCGACGAAGCGCTGGCGACCTTTGGTCTTGAGCGCCGGGTGGTGATGTCGGCGGCGTCCTTCCTTTTCGTGCCGCAAATCGTCGCCATCAGCAATCTGGTTGCGCTGGTTCCCCGGCGGCTGCTACAGCAGGTGATGACGGAACGGCTCGCGCAGGCCGAAGTCCCCTGGCTAGCGGAACAGTTCGAGGTCAGCATGATTTGGCACGAGCGCAACCACGGCCACGCCGGGCAGCGCTGGGTGCGAGAGGTGATTTTAGGGTTGGTGAAAGAGTCACAGCGGGCGGGACCCGCTTGACGGCAATCACCGCCCCTGCCAGATTTTAACGCTTATTAACGCGATATCATGACCAACAGAAGGGATTCACTCTATGCGCCATTTCATCTCATATTCGCTAATGATTAGTAGCCTTTTAGCCATATCGCCGACCATGGCAGCCAGCAAAAATGCCGAGCTGCGCTTTGATTCAGCCTGTGATTTCAAAGCGTTAAACCTGCGGGTGTTGGAAGAGGATAATGTGAATCCGGGCAGCGTGCTGCTGGAAATTAAGCTGCAAGATAAGGCGGTGAACCGCATGGCACAGGTGACGCGTGACCATCTGCATCAGAGCCTGAATTTTTATGTTAATGGCACCAAAGTCAGCACCGCCACCGTGCAGACCGAGCTAGCCATGCAGGAGATCCAAATCGCCGTCGATAAACCCACGGCGAAGAAGATCTTTCCGGGCCTAATGGCAACCCAGTGCAAGGCTCGGGGGTAACCGGCGGCCAATTAAAGCAGCTTGGTCCCCAGCGGCACGTCGCCGTCGGGGACGCACAGCACTACGTCGCCATTCTGGTCGTGGAAGCCGGTCACCAGACACTCTGACTGGATCGGGCCAATCTGCTTTTTGGGGAAATTCACCACCGCCACCACCTTTTTACCCACCAACTCTTCAAGCCGGTAGTGCTTGGTTATCTGCGCGCTGCTCTTGCGCACGCCCAGCTCTTCACCAAAGTCGACGTGCAGAATGTAAGAAGGGTTTCTGGCCTTGGGGAACGCCTCGGCCTTAACGATTTTACCCACCCGCAGCTCAACCTTTAGAAACTCAGGGAAAGTGATTTCATCCATAGCGACCTCTGTCTTCGTTGAATCGGTTAATTCTCTATGTTAGCGAGAATCAGCTATTTGATCCAAGTATCCAATGATCTCTGCTTTCAATTCAATAGGCGGCAAGTTAAATAAACGAGTAACTTATTCCATTAAATAATTGCTCCGGAAAAATATATTTTCTGGAGCAATACCCTAAAAATTGACCTATTTTATTTTTTTAAATTTCTCAGCAAACAGGTATTTAACCAAGAAGTTAGCAGCCAGAATGAAACACCCTAAGAAAACCACCGTAACGATAATTATTGATAATTCTCTTGGGGCATTGTAACCGTGAGTAAAAGTCACTCCGGCACCGCCGAGAAAACAAGTGGCTAAGGTGAATCCGATGAAGACAAACACTGCGCGAATTAATTGATACATACCGTTTTACCATGAGCTGAAAAATAGGGTTTACTACTGTTTTAACAGGTTTTTACCAGCTACAGCCACCGGAGCCGTTCTTGCCTGCGCAGTTCCCCACACCGCCTTTATTGCCACCTTTACCCATGCCAACATTGCCGCCACCTTTATTGCCACTATCAAAGCAACCTCCTTTAAAAGCACCAACAGCAACGCCTGGAAGACCGCCTAGCATTCCGGTAAATACGCCATTAACGCAGTTAGGATTGGTATGTCTGGAATAATAGTCGCCATTATTGCGCCCGCCTCTTGAGTTGTTTCTATTACGCGTTCCACGCTGGGCTGCACTATCATTACGGCCACCGCCACCCGAGATTCCATCAAGTTGAGAGGATTCTAATACTTTCATAAACAACTCCTTTGTTATGTGAAATAATACTATTTGATAATTCCCGCTGAATTACTTTGAAGTGAATTGCAAAAAAATCCGAAATTTTATTTAAATGCCTTTGATTATTTAAAATACATTCCAAAACTATAGATAATTTATATTGTTTATCGCGTATTCATCTGCTGTGCAAGCTGATAGGAAGCAGTGACCCCTCCTCAAAAGTCTGTTCGAACGAAAATGGGTCGAAATTCAGTGCATCCAAAACAGAAATCATCTACTCTCATCCTATCCCCCCCGATAGGATAAAATATGCATTTGCACGAAACCCACCCAGAGATCATCAAACGTTTAAAACGCGCGACGGGCCATCTCAACAGCGTGATAACCATGCTGGAAAGCGGAAGAACCTGTCTTGATATCGCCCAGCAGCTGCAGGCGGTTGAAAAAGCGGTGAGCAATGCCAAAAAGACGCTGATCCATGACCATCTCGACCACTGCCTGGACCATGCCGTAAAGGCCAATTGGGAAGTGTCGCCGGATGTGATCCGCGAATTCAAAGAGATCACTAAATATCTTTGAGGCTGACTGTCTGAGGCCGCGTTTGCGCCGCTGGCAGCTTTAAGGCGTTGATCAATCGAAGGGTTACCGGAGGGCATATGCTCTGGATCATCACAAAGTACATCCTGACCGCGGCTGTCGTGGTGGCGGTTTCTGAAGCGGCAAAACGCAGCGACAAGTTCGGCGGTTTTGTGGCGGCTTTGCCGCTGATCACCCTTCTTGCCTTGGTTTGGCTGTATGTCGAAAAGCAACCGATGGAGAAAATTGCCAATCATGCCTGGTATACCTTTTGGTATGTGATCCCGACGCTGCCGATGTTTCTGGTTTTTCCTGCACTGCTTTCACGGTTGGGGTTCTGGCCCACGCTTGGCGTTTGCGTGGTGATGACGACCATACTTTTTGGGCTGTTTGCTCTGGTAGTGCGTCGTTTCGGCATCGAGCTTCTGTAACCCCAAAACCTCAGTTGGGGCTAAGAAACCGCCCCGCTGGAAGTGCGTTTAATGGCCTGCGGCGGCATGCCGAAGGCGCGGAGAAAGGCTTGGCGCATTCTTTCGCGGTCGCCGAAGCCGGTTTCTCGCGCGATGATTTCAATAGGATGATTGGTGGTTTCCATCATCAGGCGTGCGGCCTCAACCCGCAGCCGCTCGATGGCCTTCGCCGGAGACTGCCCGGTCTCCTCGCGAAATACCCGGCTGAAGTGGCGCGGGCTGATACTCGCGGCCTCGGCCAGCGATTCTACCGACAGGTCGGAATTCAGATTCTCTTTGGCGTAGGAGAGCGCCATTTGGATGCGATCAGATTTAGCATCCAGCTCCAATAGCGCGGAGAATTGCGACTGCCCGCCGCCACGACGCTGGTACACCACCAGCTTGCGCGCAACCTGACGCGCGGTGTCCAATCCAAAATCCTTCTCGACGATAGCCAGTGCGAGGTCAATACCCGCCGTCATTCCGGCCGACGTCCAGATTTGCCCGTCGGTAACGAAAATACGGTCTTCGTCGAGCATGACGTAGGGGTACTCTTTTCTGAATCTCTGCGCGTGCATCCAGTGGGTGGTGGCGCGCTTGTCATCCAGCAGCCCGGCCGCCGCGAGAATAAAAGCTCCGGTACAAATCGCCGTGACCCGTCGGCTTTCGTTGGGCGCGTTATGCAGATAATCCAGCAAGCTCTGCGGCGGCAAGTTGCACTCATTGTCCCCGGCAACAATCAGGGTGTCGTAGGTGGAGTCTCTGAGGCGCTCAGTGTTGACGGAGAAGCTTTGCGAGGTCATCACCGGGCCGCCCGCCTCGGAGACGAGCTTGAACTGGTAGACTTTTTCGCCACGCAAAATATTGGTGTATTCAAACACGCTGGAGACGGCGAGTCCCAGAGCCTGAAAGTCCGCAAAAACAACAAAGCCAACAGTGTGCATCATTCCCTTCTTATTGAAGTGGCGTAATTCATTGCATTAAGCATAAAACAGATATTTCTGTTGTGCCAGAGGGCAAAAACAATGTCCTAAAACGTGGCATATACGTCATTGAGGCTGGCTCGGGTAGGGAGCAGAATAGCCCCATTCCCGACATTTTGCGGGCTACCCTATGAAAAGAGAGATGATGAAATGAGCAATGCTACAACTTCCCAGAAAGGCAAAGCACTGATCACCGGAGCCTCTGCGGGCATCGGTGCAATTTACGCAGATCGTTTGGCAAAACGCGGTTATGACCTGATTTTGGTTGCCCGCAACGGCGAGCGTCTAAAGGCGCTGGCCGAACGCCTGAGTGCTGACACCGGTCGCTCGGTCACCACGGTGGTCGCCGACCTTAATGATAAAGCCGGGCTGCGTCAGGTTGAGAGCCTGCTGCGCGAAGATAAGAGCATCAGCATGCTGGTCAACAATGCCGGTATCGGTTCGGTGGCTTCCGTGCTGAACAGCGATGTTGATGAGATGGAAGCGATGATCGCGCTTAACATCACCGCGCTGACTCGCCTGACCTACGCCGTTGCGCCGAATTTTGCTACCAAGGGGAGCGGCACCATTATTAATATCAGCTCGGCGGTAGCCATTGCGGTTGAAGCGCTGAATGGGGTGTACAGCGCCTCAAAATCTTACGTGTTGAGCTTCGGCCATACCTTGCAACGTGACCTTGCTGACAAAGGCGTGCGTATCCAAACCGTACTGCCAGCGGCCACCGCGACAGAGTTTTGGGACGTGGCGGGCTACGCCAAGCAGAAAGAGTCAGCCAGCACCATGAGCGCGGCCGACATGGTTGACGCCGCGCTGGCGGGCTTGGATAAAGGCGAACTGGTGACCATTCCTTCTCTGCACGACGGCGAGGACTGGCAAGCATGGGAAGCCGGTCGCCGCGCGATCTCGGCAAAATTCTCCAATGCCAAACCTGCTCCGCGCTATGGCATTACAGGCAAAGTCGGCCAGTAAGATTTCTCGCGATTTAGCGCATAAAAACAAAAGCCAAGGGAATTGTCCCTTGGCTTTTTTGCGTTAATTAACCTCAGCCGAGCTTGGATTGAGGACAATATCAAAGTTCAGCGTGCAGAAAGGTTGTGCTGAATAGCTGCCATCTGGCGCGATGCCCGCATAATGCATTACCCACTCTTCAATCAGCGATGAGCGCACGCCAAACACGGCGTCGGAATCCAGATATTCATCTCCTTGTTTGAAAATATGAGTAACCAGTCTTTGGTAGCCGTCGGCGTGGACCATAAAGTGCAGGTGAGCAGGGCGCCAAGGGTGGCGATCGAGTGCTCGTAGCACCCTACCTACCGGGCCATCGTCGGGGATTGGATAGGCCACGGGCACGATGGTTTGAAAGTTAAAATAGCCCTGTGCATCGGCCCTGATAATGCCGCGGCCTTGGGCTGCTTCAAGGTCGGGTTTTTGCACGTCGTAGAAACCTTCTTCATCGGCTTGCCACACTTCCAGCATTGCGTTGGGGACAACTTCGCCATCCAACCCTTTTACCGTGCCACTGACAAACCACGGCTTGCCGGGCATATTGGGCGAAATATTCCCCCACGGCTCAATGGCCGGGGCATCAGCCACGTGGAACGGGCCGAAAACCGTGGCTTCGGTGCAGCCTTGCGGCTTGCGGTGATTCTGCGCGGTGACCAGCGTCGAGAATCCGAGGATGTCAGAAAGCAGAATAAACTCCTGCCGCACCGGGCTACAGGCTTGGCCCACGCTGGTCAAAAATTCGATGCCTTTTTCCCACTCTTGCTCGGTGAGGTGCACTTCTCTGGCGAAGTCGTGCAGATGCTGTATCAAACTGCTGAAAACGTGGTGTAAACGCTGATCTTCCGTTCCTGCCATTCGCGAGATAACTTCCTGCGTGATGGTGTGTTCATCGAGGTTCTGCATCTTGACTCATATCTCCGGTTTTTTATTTTTGCAGGGCAGTGTTGACCCATCGCTGGGGTCGTAAACCTCGTGCTATCACTGGTCACAAGGCAGAAAATCAACTGCCATACTAGTTGAGCTAAAAGTGTGCATTTTCAACAAGGTGTAACCAAAACCTGCAATAGCGATTTTGCGATAATGAGGGGCGATGACGGGCAGTTCGTAACAGCGGAACTGGCTAGCGAGGTGAAGTGAGCGAGGGTCAAGATCGGCGGGGAAAGTCTACAAAATAGGCTGGCGGCAGCGCGCCAGCTTTTGAGATGTAGATCACGTTATGGTCGATTGCCCGCAAACGCATCTTGTAACAGTTCGCGCACAGCTTCGCGCTCGACCGGCCTTGGGTTCCAGTATGGATTGGCGAGCGCGATGTCAGTCGCGCGGTCTAATTCGGCCTCTTTCATTCCTAATGCTTTTAGCGACAGCGGCGCGCCCAGTGAGGCGGCCAGATCGTAGATTGCCCGTGCGGCATTGGCGCCTTCAATTCCTAAAGCCCGACAGATGCGTTTTGAAGCTTCTGGGGTTTGTGCCGCGTTGTAGGCCAGTGCGTGGGGCAGCACGACAGTGTGAGTCGGGGCATGAGGCAGATTGAAGCTGCCGCCCAAGGTGTGGCAAAGCTTATGGTGCAAGGCCATGCCAACGTTGCCAAGCACGGTGCCGCACAGCCACGCGCCATAAAGGCAGTCGCCGCGAGCGGCAAGGTCTTGGGGCTGCTCGACCACCTTGCGCAGCCCTTGGGCCAAGGCGCGAATACCCTCTTCGGCCATGAGCGACATCACCGGGTTGCCGTCTTGTGCGTACAGACCTTCAGCCGCGTGGGCGATGGCGTTGATGCCGCTGGTGACTGAGAGTTCGACGGGAAGCTGCAAAGTCAGCGTGGGGTCGTAAATCACGGTTTTGGGCAAAACGCGCGAGTCTTTGCCGGTCCGCTTGACGCCTTTCTCGGTCAGCCCATAAACCGGGGTCATTTCCGAGCCGGAATAGGTAGTGGGGATGGCTAAAATTGGCAAGCCGGATTCCAACGCAATGGCTTTGCCAAGGCCGGTCGTGGAACCACCGCCAATCGCAATTGCACAATCAGCACCGAGGCTGCGTGCCACGTCGCGGGCCTCGCGGGCTGTCTCAATGGGCACATGCATCACCGCCTTGTCGAAAATGCCCGCGGCGAGGTTGCCGAGTCGTGCGGCGATATTCTCCGCCTGCGGGCGTTGCCCCGCTGTCGACAAAATCAGCACGCGAGCCGCGCCCAGCCGGTCCAGCTCCTCGCCCAGTTGACTCAGCGTGCCCTGACCAAAAACAACCCGGCCGGGTTGCGAAACAAAAGTGAATTCCATCAATGACATCGGGCGTTCCTGTGAGTGGCTGCTGGTGGGATTTCGCAACAGCTTATATTCACAACCGCGAGGAGGAAATGGGGGAAGTGCAAAACTCTATTTCTGCTGGCACGCTGTCTTGAATCTGATGGCGGAATGAGAGGTATGCTGGCAAAGCAAAAGCAGGGGGTAGCAAATAATGTCGCTCATGCCATTACTTGCTTTAATATTTCAGGATATTCCAGTGCTATACAGAAGTAGGGGGAATGTGGCCAGATGCGTTTTTCGGTTTTCATGCTTAATAAGTATCAACTTACTCGAATGATTTAATAGATTAAGTATTATTAACGCATTGAGTTTCGCATTACGCTATTTTAATTCTGATTCTCGCTCGAAGGGATCTATTCCACTATTTATAAAAACTTTCAGATACGGCGCTGCCATAATGTAAGGCAATCGCCCCGCAGGTTGCTTCATCCCCTTCAAGTACGCGAGACCTACCCAAGACTGAAACAGGGCTGGTGCCAATGAGCATGGCCTCCACGCCGCACTTGGGGCAATCGAATCTATGCCCGGTCAATACTGCCGCTGCGCCATCGATGCTCAGTAGAGGTTCACCTTCGCATATTGTGCCGCCGTGGGTGGTGGTATCACCTATAACAATAAATGATTGACTCATTGTGGCTCTCTTTATAGTTCACTCTATTCGCCACTCCCCAAGAAAATTCTTAAGGTGAAGGCGGTTAAATATAAAAACACACACTTTTCTAGGAAAATTCGCACGTAATTTTGTAGGGTGACAATTGATCGAAATTAAATTATGAAAACGCTAGGGTTATAATTGTATATTTATTATGATTTAGCAAATTCCGTTATCAGTGACGATAACGACGCAATAAAAGGGATGCCAATGTACGGATACTCGCTAACTCCTCCGCAACCTAAATTTATTCCAGAAGAATCGCTGAATAAATACCTATTAGATATCCCCCACTCTGAATTTGTCGCTGACGTGGAGTCTTTCCACGGCGAGGAAGCTCTCAGCAAACCTTACCGATATTGCATCCGCTTTACCTCAAATGAGGCTGACGTAGCCGCAGCCAGTTTGCTGAAAAAGAGTGCCTCATTCAGAATGCGAGGGTTCAATCCTGATTGGTCAAGCTTGATACAAACGGCCAATCGATGGACAGCCTTGCGCCAAATCTGTGGCGTGATCACTTCACTTGAACGTATCAGCACCAGCGTAGATGAAACCCTTTACGAAGCCGTGCTGGAGCACCCTCTGGCGCTCTTAGATACTCGCCTGCGTTGTGCGATTTATCAGGATATGTCCGTTCCGGAAGTGGTCAAAAGCATCCTGAAGGAGCACCGTTTCGAGGGGTATGAGATTAATTTTGATTCTCTCAGCTACATTTACCCGCGCCGCGAAATGATTGTGCAGTGGAGAGAAACGGATCTGGCTTTTATCCGGCGATTGCTGGCAGAAGTGGGCATATGGTTCCGGTTTGAGACTCATGCTGAGCATGCTGATATTGTGGTCATGGTATTTGGCGATTCTCAGTCAAATTATCTGTTTGACCATAAAATCACAGCGGCTAACCCGTCAGGTAATGCCGCAGCGGGTTATAGCATCCAGAATTTGGCGGCAAAACATGTTGTTGTCCCCGGTTCTGTTGATGTCAGAAACTACAGTTATGTGTCCAGTAAAGGCTATCACCAACTGGATCAGCAAGCCGACTCGCTTCGTGACGAGGATTTAACCCACGGCGGCGAATATCACTATGGTGATATCCATCTAGAAGGCGGCGACCGCTGGAAGATTGGCAAAAATCAGCAGGCGGAAACCAGTTGGCACTACGCCAAAATGAGAAACGAGCTGGCGCTCAACGGCATGACGACCTTAACCGCCACCACCGACGACCCTGGCATCGTTCCGGGTACCGAAGTCAAAATAGAAGGGGTTATCCCGCAGGCGTTTAGCGACGCCATGGTGGTGACGAAAATGCGGCTCAGTGGCTCTCGTCAATCCAGTTTTCAATGCCAGCTAACCGGGATCCCTTACAACGAGAGAGTCTGTTTTCGCCCGGCTCGTATAACGCGGCCAGTGATTAGCGGCACCATTCCCGCCAGAATATCCGGGCAAAAGTTCAACGATCAGCTGGCCAGAATTGACAATACTGGGCGCTATCGGGTGCAGTTTGATTTTGATAAAGCGGAATGGAAAAAGGGGCTGGAAAGTATGCCGGTGCGCCTTGGCCGCCAGTACGCCGGTGACCGATACGGCATTCATTTCCCTTTGCTGGATAATACCGAGGTCGGCATAGGCTTCCAACTGGGGGACCCCGAACGGCCTTATATTGCTCATGCCTTCCATGATGAAATCAATCCAGATTTGGTCACTGACCTTAACTCAACCCGCAACGTGATCCGCACATTGCGCAATAACAAATTGCGCATGGAAGATAAGGCGGGCAAAGAGCACATCAAGCTGGCTACCGAATACGGCAAGAGTCAGCTGAATTTAGGCCATCTGGTCAATGCGCAGGGAGAGCCACGAGGCGAAGGGGTCGAGCTTCGCACTGATAAACAGGCAGCCCTGCGAGCAGCAGAAAGTTTTCATATCACCACCGAGCCGCAGAGCAAGGCCGCGGGCCAGCAAAATGACATGGCCGCCACCATCGCGCAGCTCGAGTCAGCATTACAGCTGGCGCGATCCCTTGCTGCCAGCGCGGAAATTGCCGACACCCCGGCGGCTGATCTGTCATCCATGACTGAGCTGCGCCAACAGGTTGTCGAGGCACAGAAGCCAACCTTGTCGATGCACGGTGAAGCCGGTGTGACGGTGACCTCTCCGGCCAGCGTGATGGTGCATGCTGGTGAAGATCTGGCATCCACCGCCAAGCGGGATATGAATATTAATACCTTTCGGCGACTCACCATGGCCGCAGGCGACGTGTTCTCGGTGCTGGTACGCAAGGCGGGGATGGTCTTCACCGCTGCCAAAGGCCCGATCAAGCTGACTGCCCAGCAAGGGGAGATCACTCAGGTCGCCAGTCAGGATATCAACCTCACCAGTTCGCAGGGGCGGATTGTCCTTAACGCGCAAAAAGAGTTGCTGTTGATGTGCGGCGGCGCGGGTATTCGGCTCATGAATGGCAGGGTGGAGGTTATCGCGCCTGGCGACATTTCTTTCAAAACGCAGCATGTCGCTTACATGTCACAAGCCAGTATCGATCAGGTGAAACCTTCCTTCAATGAGGGCCAACTTGCCCAGCAGTTTCGCCTGCATGCGCCCAACGACCCCGGCCACATCTTGATCCAGCAACGCTTCAGGCTGCATAGAAAAGGCGAGGTGATTGAAGGGATAACCGACGATCAAGGGGAGTCCCCGTTACTGAACAGCAGCGAGCTGGATACCTGGTCGCTTGAAATACTGCACGATAATGACAGCCCGGAGGGAACCGCGTGACTGAACAATCTGAACAACAAAACCCCAACCCCTTTGATGACGCGCCAGAGCCGCACGACCCACAAAGCCAGAAAGTGCATACTCCGCGTTTTCTGGCCAGCGATTGTATCGGCGTGCCGGTCAGCGCGGGCAAGAAAAGCTATACCACCAACTGTCCGGTGAATCGGCCAATGCCGGGCATCGTCATTCTGGTCCACGGCGTGAATGATGTGGGGGAGGCCTATCAGAATCAGGAGCGCGGCATCATTGCGGGGCTGAAAAAGCGTCTGGGACGTGATGACCTGTGGCCGCACCAGTGGGAAGAGAAAAAGTACCGCATTCGCAGCGCGTCCGGCGTGATGGAGGATTGCCACGAGCCGCAGCAAAAACAGATGACATGCTCAGACAGCGCCCGTTCGCCGATCATTCCTTTCTACTGGGGCTATCGCCCTGTTGACTACGAGACGTGGGAAGAGGACCAGCGCCAGTATCGTGAAGCGATGGTCCAAAACGGTAAAAACCCTGATACGCCTCTGCCTTACGATGCGTATCGGGAAAATAATCCAGAAATACTGCGCAAGTTTGGTGCGAAATATCCTATGGACTGTTTCCATAACACTCTGGATTTAAAAGGTGTCTGGGGCGGCGGAACCTTTGCCAACGCGACCACAAACATCCCCGATATGCTTGGGCCGGGCGCGGGCGGAGCGACGTTAGGCGTGGTCGGGTTTCTCAGCCGCGCCGAGCTCGCTAACGGCGGCGACTTTACCCACCCCGTCTACAACAATCCTCACCGGATTTACCAGTTCTATGCCGCGCAGCGTCTTGCCAGTCTTATAAGAACCATTCGTAGCAGGAGAGAAACGTCCAAGGATACGATCAATATCGTGGCGCATAGTCAGGGGACGATCATTACCATGCTTGCAAATATGATACTCAAAGCTGAGGGTATAAACCCCGCAGACTGCGTGATCCTCAATCACTCCCCTTATTCGCTGGAAAATCGCTGGCTGGAGAACGGCCAGCCGGGTCATCACCAGACGGACGCGGCGCGGCAGAAGACCTTTGAAAATTTTTGCAAACTGATGGCGACCAACAGCAAATATTGTGCCGACGGTGACGGCTTAGTCAGTCCTGAAGAGCAGAAGAAACTGCTGGATACCATGGCGCTGCCTCGCAAAGAGTTTAATAACAGTTGGTACAGCACGCCGCTCAATCAGCGTAATAACTTCGGCAAGGTCTATAACTACTTTTGCCCCAATGACGGCACGGTGTCGCTGTTGCCGATACAGGGCTTTGGCTGGCGAGGCGTACCGCAAGAGATTGCCAAGACGCTTCCCAATCTCAAACAGCGAGTCTTCTTTCAGAACAGCAGCGTCGGGCTACCCCCTGACGGCAAAGCCTTTAGAAGACCCCCTTCCGCTAAAGGGGACTTTGAGTATTCTGCGGCGACCAATGCCCGCTGGTCCTTCAGCGACGTGATCCCCACCGGTGAAACGCTTCCCGAACCGTTTATGTTTACCCTGATGGGCCAGCCTGAAGCATTGGATGACGCGGGCGATAAAAACAAGGCCTACCATGCTCCGGTGGGGGGGAATGACGCCATGGTCTCCTATAACGCCCGCGCGGGGGCGACGGGGGCGTCTCAGCGAACCGTGGAAGAAACCGTTGACTGCCCGCCGTATCACCCCTTCAAGGATTTGCGGCCGGGGCACGTATTGACTCAGCGAGAACTCGACACGCTCAAATACTGGCGCAACGTGGATATCGTCAGTGCCAAAGTGGTCGGCGTAAACGAGGCGAATAAAAAGATTGTTTTTCGCCGCAGGCTGACCGAGGCGGAGCTGCATGATTTATACAGCAAGTCCGACGACGTGATGTTTAGCCAGCACTCCTCGATTGTTATGTCAGACAAGGTCCCGGAACTGGCAATGGCCTACGATTTGGCCGTCGGGCCCTGTAAAGCATTTGATATGGATCACGGCGGCTTCTGGAAACAATTATTGCGGCGTGCCGACTGGCGTGAAATATCTTCTGAAGAAGATGGAGCGGTGGAATATTATCAAACCGGTATTTTGCCCGGGCCTGAAACCAAAAATTATATGAATAAACCAAATCTTATCTTACCCACAGGTGAGTTTGGCGTGGTGAATCAGTTTATGAATGCCACCCGCGTGGTACCGGCACGCTATCCGGAGATCCATAATAAAGAGGTGTCGAACCTGCAGTGGCCAATGCCGCGAATAGAAAGTTATGACAGAGTGCCCGCCCAGCCGAAAAGGAAGATAGTATGAAAATTAAAGGACTGCCTCTGGCTATGTTGATCAGCTTACTCGCAGCGTCTGGCTGTAGCCATCCTCAAGAGACACCCACGCAGGTCATCTACCGTTTTGACGACCACCGTTATCTGGAGCTAAAGGGATGGCACTGCGAGGGGGCGCTGTATTACATTGATCCCATTCGCGGTATCCGCTCTGAGGTGGCAAGCCAGTTTTATCAGGCCTATGGCAAAATCTATATCCATCCTTCCGAACGATATATTGCTATACCTTGGTGGGATTCCACGGGATTTACCGTATCAAAGGATTACGGAAAAACTTGGAAAACCGCATCATTTGCTACCAACTACCGTAGTGTTGAGCCAAGCAAGGGTGATCGCCCATTAAGACAGAATAACCTCTCATTCACTGTGATTAACGATCAGGGTTTCCTGCTCACCCGTCAGGGTAATCTGTATATGAGTTCAAAACCCTTTGATGATCCGCGAGTAATGCCGGGCGGCCCCGGCGTTGATTATGTGGATATGGACGGTGAAAAGCAGAACATTGCTCCCGGCTCTGCTGGCCCTCGATGGGGGTTAGAGTATATCGCGACAAAAGCCATAGGTGGCCTGACGGCAGAGCTTCTTACAAATTGGCAGGACATGCCTACCAGCGTGCCAGAGGTGAAAAACTATAAGGGCTGGAGCCGAATGCAGTGTGACCCGAGTAAGGGTTTGCGGTAACAGTTGCCGTGGTCGAAAAGGAAGACTGTATGACAATTAAAGGACTGTCTCTGGTCATGATGGCCAGCTTACTCACAGTGTTGGGCCGCTCCCGCCCGCAAGAGACACCCACGCAGGTCATTTATCGCTTTGATGACCACCGTTATCTTGAACTAAAGGGATGGTACTGCCAGGGAGCACTGTATTACGTTGACCCCATTCGCGGTATCCGTTCTGAGGTGGCAAGCCAGTTTTACCGCGCTTTTGCCGATAAATATGTCCATCCATCTGAGCGCTATATCGCTGTTCCTGGCTGGGACACCGATGCCTTTCTTGTCTCAAAGGATTATGGCAAAACTTGGCGCAACGCATATTTTACTACCAACACTCATACCGTTGAGCCAAATGGGACTTGGAGTCCGTTAAGAGAGAATATGCTCTACTTCACCGTGGTCAACGATCAGGGTTTCCTGCTCACCCGTCAGGGTAATCTGTATATGAGTTCAAAACCCTTTGATGATCCGCGAGTAATGCCAGGCGGCCCCGGCGTTGATTATGTGGATATGGACGGTGAAAAGCAGAACATCGCTCCAGGCTCAGCGGGCCCTGGTTGGGGACTCGAGTATATTGCTACAAAAGCCATAGGTGGTTTGACGGCAGAGCTTCTTACAAATTGGCAGGACATGCCCAGCAGCGTGCCAGAGGTGAAGAATTATAAAGGCTGGAGCCGAATGCAGTGTGACCCGAGTAAGGGTTTGCGGTAACTGTTGCCGTGGTCGAAAAGGAAGACTGTATGAAAATCAAAGGACTGTCTCTGGTCATGATGGCCAGCTTACTTGCAGTGTCGGGCTGCTCCCGCCCGCAAGAGACACCCACGCAGGTCATCTACCGTTTTGACGACTACCGTTATCTGGAGTTGACTGGATGGTACTGTCAGGGAGCCCTGCATTACATAGATTCAACGCGTGGCATTCGCTCTGAAATAAGCAGCCAGTTTTATCAAGCTTATGGCAAAACGTATATTCATCCTTCCGAACGCTATATTGCAGTGCCCTGGTGGGACTCTACAGCATTTACAGTATCGAAGGATTACGGCAAAAATTGGAAAACCGCATCATTTGCGATGAACTCTCATAGCTTAGAGCCAGGTAGGGGTAATCGTCCAACAAGAGAAAATAACCTCTCCTTCACCGTGGTCAACGATCAGGGTTTCCTGCTCACCCGTCAGGGTAATCTGTATATGAGTTCAAAACCTTTTGATGATCCGCGAGTTATGCCGGGTGGACCAGGTATTGATTATGTTGATGATGACGGTGATCCACATCACTTAAAATATGGTTCCGCAGGTCCAGGCTGGGGGGTGCAATACATCGCCATAAAGGCCATAGGTGGCTTGACCGCAGAATACCTTTCCAACTGGCAAGACCTACCCACCAGCGTGCCAGAGGTGAAAAACTATAAGGGCTGGAGCCGAATGCAATGTGACCCGAGTAAGGGTTTGCGGTAATAGCTCGCTCGGATTATATAGAGCCACGAGTTGTAAAAGGCGGCTCTCTTGTCTGGCCTAACACCACCTAGCCCAGTTCAAGTCCTCCGTCTATCCGTGGTAAAATCCGGGTCTGACATGCCAATGGGGTGAGTATTGTGGAAGAGCAAGGTCTTAAAGTGAGTGATAGCGAAAACGCGGCTGATATGACTGACCTCTTGGCGGAACTGGCCTGCACGCACGACGCGCTTCGCCGCGCGGCGCGTCAGTTGGGTAATCTGTATGACGAGATTGTCTCGCCGACGGGTTTGAAAATCACTCAACTGGTGATGCTAGGGCAGATTGAAAGCCTGCAGCAGGGCGCCGGGCCTACTCTACAAGCGCTTGCCAAGCAGCTGCCCATTGGTATTTCGGCTCTCACTCACGCCCTGCGCCCTTTGGTGCGCGACGGTATTGTCCAGCTGCAAGCCGACGCGGAAGATAAACGCATCAAGCACGCGTTGCTGACGCCGCTCGGGAAGGAAAAGTTGCAAGAAGGGGTGAAGCTGTGGAGAGTCGCCAATTGCCGGACCGAGGGGGTGCTTGGCGCAAATTCGGCTCTTTTGCTGCGTGACCTAGCCGGGCAGGTTGGCTCGGATGATTTCTTAAAAGCTTATAAATCAGGTTTTAATGCTGAAAAGCCCTAAGTGACAGACTGACTTTTCAGCGTATTTTTCTCGCGACCGAATCAAATCTGCGCAAACCCGCCGTCAATAAACAATTCTACGCCGTTGATAAAGCTACTCTCTTCTGAAGCCAAGAAGCACACCGTTTTTGCTACTTCGTCATCACTTCCCACGCGTTGCAGCGGGGTGAGGCTGGCGACGTGTGAGAAGAAGGCTTCCACTTGGGTTTTTTCAGTATCCGGTCGGCTATGTCCGGGGGTGTCGATCACGCCCGGACTAATGGCGTTAACGCGAATATTTTTGCCTTGCAGGTCGGAGGCCCAAGTGCGGGCGAATGAGCGCACGGCGGCCTTCGACGCGCTATAAATACTCCATGACGGGAAGCCTTTGCTGGCAACAATCGAGGAACTGAGAATAATGGAGCCGCCAGACCCCATCAGCGGCAGGGCTTTCTGCACCGTCCAAATCACCCCTTTGACGTTGATATTAAACATCTTATCGATGTGTTCGTCCGTCAGTGATCCTAAAGGCGCGGGGTTGACTACCCCGGCATTGGCGAAAACGATATCCACGTGCCCATGCTGCTTCTTAACCAACTGGTACAGCGCCTCGACGTCTTCTGGATTGGAGACATCGCCCTGCACGGCGGTGGCATTACTGCCCAGCATTACCGCCGCAGCTTGCAACTCTTCAGCGCGACGCCCGGTGATGTAAACATGCGCCCCTTCGGCAATCAGCGCTTTGGCGCTCGCAAGGCCAATCCCGGAATTTCCGCCAGTGACAATCGCCACTTTTCCACTCAGTTTCATAAATAGTTTTCTCTTCATCCTGCTCAGATAGGGGGTGTTTGCTGATAGTGCATAATTACTTTAGTGCTAAAGTATATGAATAAAATGACCGGGACTGTCAAGATGGAGCGGGGAGGGTGATGTTCAACTTATGCGGGGAATATGCATAACCCTCTGAAGAACAACACAAATCAAATTGTGCGGATCTTCAGAGGGTGGGGGGAGTTAGCTACCCCAGCGGGTGCGCAGGTAATTTACCGCTTGCTGGGTTTGTGGCTGGTTGAGGTAATCCTCGCGGAACAGAATGGTGCCGGAGATTTGCGGTACCGCGTCGTTGAGGTCGAGCTGCTTTTTCAGCTCAGGTACGCCGCCGCTGACCATCCAGTCGGGTTCGTTTTTCGAGGGTTCGCCCACTTTGTACAGCGCAATACCAATGTAGAGGCGGGTATGGGTCGGCTTCACCACGTCGGCCCACCATTTTGCCAGCACGTCGTAGCGGGCCGCGTCACGCGCGAACGGCCAATAGAGCTGTGGCGCGATGTAGTCCAGCAATCCTTCTTGCACCCAAAGGCGAGTGTCGGCATAGGACTCATCATAGGCAGCCGCGCCGCGAGTATTCGAACCTGCCGGATCGTGCGAGCGATTGCGCCACACGCCTGCCGGGCTGATTCCAAATTCTACGTTAGGTTTCAGTTGCTTGATGGTGCGCGACACCTGCTCAACCAGCAGTTGGGTATTGTGGCGGCGCCAGTCGGCTTTCGAGCTGAACCCCTGTCCGTATCTCCTAAAGGTTTGGCTATCGTCGAGCGTCGAACCCGGCGATTCGGTGTAGAAATAATCATCAAACTGCACGCCGTCGACCGGATAGCGTGACACCACTTCCGCCACGATGCTGGTTATCCAGTCGCGCGCTTCGGGAATGCCGGGGTCGAGCACAAAACGGTCACCGGCGGTGCGGATCCAGTCGCGGTGCAGCACAAAGACGCTGGCCGGATGCATTGACAGGGTGCGGTTTAGCTCCGCCACGGTTCTCGGCTTGGTATTGACAGATACGCGATAAGGGTTGAACCAAGCGTGGACCTTCATGCCGCGCTTGTGGGCTTCATCCAGCATAAACTGAAGGGGGTCGTAGCCGGGATCTTGACCGATATTTCCCGTCATCACGTCTGACCAAGGCAGGATCTTTGAAGGCCAGAGCGCGGTGCCGTCAGGCTTCACTTGGAAAAATACCGTGTTGATGCCGAGACGTTTCAGCTTATCCAGTTTGTCGGTCAGCGCCTTCTGCTGCTGACTAATGCGAACCGCCGGATTGCTGACATTCACCGAAGAGATCGGCGGCCAGTCGAGGCGAGACACCGTGGTCAGCCAGACGCCGCGCATCGGCTCTTGCAAGTGCGAGCTTTTATCCGGCAGCGGCTGCTTCGCCACCGGTGGCAGCGGGGTGACCAGAGATTTTGGCGGCGTGGAGGAACAACTGGCAAGCCACAGGGCACCGGCAAAAAGTGCACCTAAGCGCAAAACGCGAGTTAGCTCGGGAAAGCGACGATGACGGGCGATGATATTCTCCAGTGTTTTCTGGTGGTCACGTGGGGATCGCCATTCTCTTATGAATCAGGCCGCAGCGGCAAGTTTTGTGCAGCGACGGGGTCATTTAATTCTCCCCACGGTTTTCACTTAAATCACGCAAACCTGCTGGTGGACATTCCCCAATAATCACCCTATAAAGTTCAATGTGGTTCTTTTGTTAAATTTATGAAAAAATAAATCACTAATACGAAATGTCTCAAGGAGTGAAAATGCATCCACAATATAATTTGTACGTGATTATCGTGCCTATTTTAATCATCGCCCTGACGTGGTGGGATTGGCGTCGCAAGAAAAATGCCATTCTGAAAGACAGAGCAGATACCCATGGCCCTGATTTCCACGAGCCTTACGCTGAGTCCCAGGCCGAAGCAAAAGAGAGAGCACTTTCTGAAGTAAACCATAGAGAACAGGCTTTAGCTAAAACCCTAAAATATAGAATTGCTATTACCATTATCTTTATTTTGCCGATTTTGATGTACATAAGATTATATTTTTTACACAAGTAAGCTTATTGAGAATATTAAAGGGATGGATGCATAGCGGGGAAGAGGCTATGCATCCATCCTGATTAATTGATTAAGAATTTAAACTTGCATCGCGCAACCTGCTCCAGCCAGCAACTAAAACAATCAGCATAATAAAACCGGCCGAGGTGCCAAGCAGCAAACCTGCCCGCGCTCCATAATGGTCCACCACCGCACCCGCCAGACCCGCACCAACCGCCACGCCAACGCAAATCCCGGTCATCATCCAAGTCAGCCCTTCGGTAATTCTGCCCGGAGCAATAATTTTTGAGCCAATATTCAGTGCGACAATCATGGTCGGGGCGTAAGAGATGCCCGCCACAAACAGCGTCGCCACCAGCGCGAAGACAGTGTGAGAAAACACCGTAGGAACCATGGTCAGCGCGGTGAGCAGTGTGCCGATGAAAAACTGTTTTGGCATCGAGATAGAGAGCCGAAGGCCGCCAAACATCAGGCCAGACAGTATGGAACCCAGCGCATAGGCAGCGAGCATGATGCTGGCCGCCGTCGGCCAATCATGTTCGTTGGCGAAGGCCACGGCCGACACGTCAATGGTGCCGCCCATCACCCCCATGGTCAGCAGCACCAGCACAATGGTAGCGAGGCCGGGCGTGCGCAATACCGAGCTGCCATCGCTGCCTCCGCCAGCCACCACCTTGGGTTCGGTCTTTCTCTGCATCAGAAAAGCCGTCAGGCCCAAGATTTGCAGTAGCACGGCGATTAAAGGCCCGGCTTCGGCAAACAGCCCTGAGCTTAGGGCGATGGCTAAAGGAGCGCCGACAATAAAGGTGATTTCCGCCAGTACGGTGTCGAGAGAGAAGGCGGTGTGCAAGTGATGACTATCACGGAACATCGCCGCCCAGCGCGCCCTGATCATGGCTGACATGCTGGGCATGGTCCCGGCGAGGACCGCCAGAAGATATAAAATCGGTGCCGGGGCGGACAGATAAGCCGCGGCGACCAGCGATAGCAGCATCAGGGTGCTGAAAGCCGTGACCCAAGGCAGCACTCGGCGCTGCCCGTGGCTATCGACAAACTTTGCTACTCGGGGAGCAATTAGCGCGCTGGAAAGGGTGAAGGTCCCGGCCACCGTGCCCGCCAGCCCATAGTGGTCCGTTTGCATGACCAGCATAGTAATAATGCCGATACCCATCATGGCGTACGTCAGGCGAGCGATGGTCCCAGAGATAACCAATCCCAAAACGCCGGGAACGGCAAAAATCTCACGATAATGCTGAGTCATTATATTCATCCCTTAATTATTTGAGAGGATCAGCGAGATGCTCCCATTATTTTTAGGCACCCCTAGCCAATGGTGTAATGTATTTCACGGCGCAAGGTTAAATAGTACTCAAGTATTTATTGGTGCTTTATTGAAGTCAATGGTTATTTCTTCGCCTGTTTTACATCGCATTATTTCTGCGTTTAAAAAAAGAAAATTAAAAGCATCGTTAATGAAAAAATTGGAGTTGGTATTATTCCGCTATGAAAAATCTTATTCATTCGACCTTAAAACTTAGGATAAACCCCTGAGTTTTGCTGTGGACCTGAATTGAAGACCGATCATTGATTACGCGTGATTGAGTGTCGCCATGGAATGAACTTAGCACTCAATTTACAAAGAAAACACTTGGAATATTAATTTTCTGGCTTTACAGTAACCTTCTACAACCTCGCTATATCCAGATTATCAGGAGATCCCATGTCACAGCCAAGCTCATCAAAACTGGTCCATATCAATCCTAAAGGTCTGCATGATCCTACGCCGAGCTGTTACACCCACGTGGTGACCGCGCCACTGGCGGGGCGAACGATTTTTGCCTCTGGGCAGTGTGGGGCCATTCACCATAACGGCCAGCCCCTTGATTTTGCAGCACAATTAGACGGCGCGCTAGCTGGAATGAAAACGGTGATTCAGGCTGGAGGGGGAACCGTGCATGACATCGTGCGCATCAATCTCTATATCGTGAACCACACCGAGGCGCTGCTGCCGATTTGGTCTGCCGCCGCCAAGCGCATTTGGGGTGAGGGGCCTTATCCGGCCAGCACGTTGGTGCCCGTGCCTCGACTGGCGCTCGATGGACTGCTGGTGGAGATAGAAGCCACTGCGGTAGTGCTGGAGTAATAAAAAGCGGACGGAATTGCGCGAAAAATTACCCAATACCGTCCGAATTCCATGGCCTAAATCCTTGCGTATACGGCATTGCTGCCATTGATGCGCCGAGCCTAAGATGGCGACAACGGACCGGCAGACTGGTCTTCTCGCCACTGCAAACCCTGAATACGCTGCATATAGCTGCCACAGGGGGCGTAATTATCTTAGATATCGGAGTCAATAATGGCCTATCAAACGATTAACCCGACCACCAACGAACTGCTGAAAACCTACGCCAACCACACTGATGCTGACATCGAAGCGGCGCTAGATACGGCACATAAACTGTATAAATCCCAATGGTCGAAAGGCCCTATTCAACCTCGTTTACAGGTGCTGGAACGTCTGGCGGACCTGATTGATGCCCGTAAAGAAGAGCTGGCGCGCATCGCCACCGTCGAGATGGGAAAACTTATCTCTGATGCCCGTGACGAAGTATGGATCATTGCCGAAATCGCTCGTTACTATGCGCGCAATGCCGAAAAATTCTTAGCCCCGTCGAAAATTGATTCCAAGCTGGGCGAAGCCTGGGTCGAGAACCATCCGATTGGCGTGCTGCTGGCGGTCGAGCCTTGGAACTTCCCTTATTATCAGCTGATGCGCGTATTTGCTCCGGCGATTGCGGCGGGCAACCCGGTGGTCGCCAAACATGCCAGCATCGTACCGCACTGTGCGAGCGTATTCGAAGAGCTGGTCAATGAAGCCGGAGCGCCAAAAGGTGCGTGGAAAAACCTGTTTATTACCTCAACGCAGGTCGCCAACATCATTGCTGACGAGCGCGTGCAGGGCGCGGCGATGACCGGCTCCGAAGGGGCGGGTAGCGCGATTGCCGCGCAGGCTGGCAAATATTTGAAGAAATCGACACTGGAAATGGGCGGCAACGACGTCTTTGTGGTGCTCGACGACGCAGACTTGGAGAAAGCCGTAGAAATCGGCGTCTTCTCCCGTCTTCACATCTCCGGCCAGGAGTGTATTTGTGCCAAACGCTTTGTTTTGCATGAGAACATTGCCGACGAATTCCTCGCAAGATTCACCACGGCGATGGCCACCGTCACCATCGGCGATCCGCTGGATGAGAGCACCAAGCTTGGCCCATTGTCTTCGGCAGAGGCAGTAAAAGGCCTGTCCAAACAGGTAGAACGCGCCCTGCAAAACGGCGCAACGCTGCATTTAGGTGGTAAAGCCATCGCGGGCAAAGGTAACTTCTTCGAGCCAACCATCCTGACTGACGTGACGCGCGACAACCCGGCTTACTTCGAAGAGTTCTTCGGCCCGGTGGCGCAGATTTACGTGGTGAAAAGCGATGACGAGGCGGTCGAACTGGCGAATGATTCCCGCTACGGTCTGGCTGGCGCAGTATTCTCACAGAATATCGAACGCGCCAAATCATTGGCGTCCCGTATCGAAACTGGCGCAGTTTGGATCAACACCTTTGCTAGCACCGCGCCGGAACTGCCGTTTGGCGGCGTGAAGCGTTCGGGGTATGGCCGCGAGTTATCTGAACTCGGCATTAAAGAGTTCGTGAACCAAAAACTGGTGCTGGTTGCCAAGTCTTAAGAACAAATTTGGCCCCGCCACGTTACGGCGGGGCCATGACCATTAAGGAGTTCACCATGCCATCCTACGTCTGTTCTGTGCCGAATGGGCTGTTAAGCGACGCCCAGAAGCAGGAAATAGCAACCTGCATTACCCATAGCCACTGTGAAGCCACCGGCGCGCCGCCTTTTTTTGTGCAGGTCATTATTGAAGAAGAGGGGACGCTGAAACGCTATATCGGAGCCCTCGCCACCACCGAATACATCTGGATACGCGCCGATCTTCGCGCCGGGCGGTCCGAAGAGCAGCTAAAAGCGCTGATGCTGCGCATTGTTGGCGACGTGAGCCGCATTTCGGGTATTCCCGCCGAAAATGTCTGGATCAATATGTGCATGCTCAACCCAACTGACATGGTGGAGTACGGTCGCGTGCTGCCGGGGCCGGGCGAGGAACAGCAGTGGTTTGAGACTCTGCCTCAGTCGCTGCGCGAAAGGCTGGCAACCTTGGGGATCGATCAGCATAAATTCCAGCTTTAATTCTCCATCGCAAAACCCCTTCAGGGCACATCCTGCCTTTGTCAGACAGTGAAAGCAGGGGCTAGGATGAGTGCTCCGGTACTGAACATTAAGGTGACAAATATGCAACCCACCGCAGTGATTGTTGGCGTAGGTTCTGAAGAGGGGCTGGGCGGGGCGCTGGCTCGCCGCTTTGCTAAGGGCGGTTTTCACGTGATCGTCGCAGGGCGAACCGTTGAAAAAATTGAGTCCGTGGCGAAAAACCTTGGCGAGGGTAATGGCACGGCGGTACAGGTCGACGTGACGCAGCCAGAAGAGGTGCGGCGGCTGTTCCTGACGGCGTCCGCGCCGGGCGCCGGGAGAGCACCGGCGAGCGCGGTGATTTTCAACGCGGGCAATAATCAGCACATCCCGTTCCGTGAATTGACCGCCGCTCAGGTTGATGAGTTCTGGCGCGTCGGCTGCTTCGCAGGCTTCTTGGTGGCTCAAGAGGCGGTCAATCTGCTGCTGCCGCAGGGCAAGGGGAGCCTCATCTTTACCGGCGCATCCGCCAGCCTGCGCGGCCGTCCCGGCTATGCCCATTTCTCAGCCGCCAAGGCCGGGCTGCGTATGCTCAGCCAGAGTCTGGCCCGCGAGTTTGGGCCGCAGGGGCTGCACGTGGCTCATGTGTTGATAGACGGCGGCATCAATGGCAACCGGCTGAAGTCCGCGATGCCAGACGTCGTCGATAAGCGCGGTGTTAACGGGCTGCTGGACATTGATGCTATCGCCGAGACTTACTGGCACCTGCACCAGCAGCACCCTTCGGCGTGGACCCAGGAGATCGACCTGCGCCCCTTCAAAGAGTCATTTTAAGCCGATGAAACAGGCCACGGACGTGGCCTTAAAGCGCCTGAGGCGGGATGCCGACATAACGCGCTCGCGGGCGGATCAGCCGACTGGCGGCGACCTGCTCCAGCGCGTGGGCCAGCCAGCCGGAACAGCGGCTGACGGCAAACAGTATAAAGGGTGCTTCCTGTGGCAAGTTGTAGGTGTCCGCCAGCAGGGCGAGTGCGAAGTCGATGCTCGGGCGCTCGCCCGCTGCCTGTGCCACATACTCCATGAGTTCGCCGTAAGGCCCGCCGCTCGGCAACATTGCCATGATGGCATTGGCTCGCACGTCTCCGTCGGGGTAGAGCGGATGCCCAAAGCCCGGCAGTGTCCGCCCCTGCGCCAACCACTCCCTGACGGCCTGCTGCGCGCCGACTCGCCGGGTCGAGTCAACCAGCACGTTGAGCGAGCGCGAAGCACCGCCGTGCAGAGGCCCGGTCAAGGATGCCAGCCCGGAGAGCACCCCGGCGGCCAGCGACGCGCCGGTTGAGATAGTCACCCGCACGGCGAACGCCGAGGCATTCAACTCATGTTCGGCCAGCAGCACCAGCGTCTGGCGCAACACCTTTTCCGCTTCGGGGCATTGCCACGCCTGAGCCAAACTCTCGCTGAGCGTGCTTTCACTACTGGTTATGTCGATGCCGAGCATGGCTTCGGTCAGCGTGGCGAGTACGCCTGCAGCCTCGGCACGCAGCACCGGCAGGGCGCGCCCCGTTGAAGGTAAATCTCTGCCGCTGCGCTCGGCCAGTGCTATCAGCCCAGCTGCCGAAGCCTGAGAAAAACCTTTGAAATGACGAGTGGGGCTGCCGCCAGCAACCAGCGCCTGCTGAAAGTCCGCCTGCGGATACTCCCACAGCAGCGCCGCGACTTGCTCCAACGACGCCGTGCGTGAAAGCGCCACCGCGTCCTGCCCGCGATACCAAAGCCGCCCGTCAATCACCGTCGAAATCGCCGAAGGCAGCACCGGGTCACCCCATTCAATGGCCTGCGCGGCCACCACTTCCAGCGTGCGGCGGCCGTTGGTTCGCTTCGCCATGCGCATCACATCTTCGCGGTGATAAAGGCTGCGACGGCTGTCTTTGCTGTCCGGCTGCGCGCGGATTTTTCCCCGGCTGACATTGGCATAAAGCGTTTGCGGGCGGACATTCAAAATGCTCAGGGCTTCTGCGGCCGTTATCCACACCATGGCGATCCTCAGGTTGATGTTGATGATTCGAGTCAAGATTGACGTCAACATTAGCAAGATTATTCTGGGGTTAAAAGATGGCCCACTGCTCCCTCAAATCCAGTTTACTCAGGCGGACATATGACGAATGCAACCATGACTTTTTTTGATCAAGCTCGACAGGCGCTGCATCTCCCTCAAGAAGCGTTAACTCAGTTCGATGTGCAAGGCACGGCGCAATTGGCGTCTGAGTTCCCGGTCACCGATTTTGCCGTTGCGGCCATTGGCGCGGCGGGAATGGCGCTGGCTGAACTCATCAAAGTGCAATTTGGGCACAAGCCGCAGGTGGAGGTTGACCGTAAACTGGCTTCGCTGTGGTTTAGTTGGTCAATACGGCCTATTGGCTGGCAGATGCCCGCCTTGTGGGATTCCATTGCCGGAGACTATAAAACTCAAGATGGCTGGATCCGTCTGCACACCAACGCGCCGCGCCACAAAGCCGCCGCGCTAAAGGTTTTGCAGTGTGCCGACGACCGCGAGGCGGTGATGAAAGAGGTGACGAAATGGCCCGGCGAGGCATTGGAAACGGCGATTGTGGAGCAAAAGGGCTGCGCGGCGGTTATGCGCAGTTTGGCCGAGTGGCAGGTCCATCCGCAGGGCAAAGCCGTGGCGGCAGAGCCACTGATTGCCTGGTCATCCGCTGAGGCGGCATCTCCTTACTCAGCTTGGCAACCTGAAGAAAAAAGGCCACTGGCGGGTCTAAAAGTGCTGGATTTGACCCGCGTACTGGCAGGCCCGATAGCCACCCGATTCCTCGCCGGTTATGGGGCAGAAGTGCTGCGGCTAGACCCGCCGGAGTGGGATGAACCCTCGGTGATCCCCGAGGTGACACTGGGCAAACGCTGCGCGCGACTGGATATTAAAACGTCCGCCGGGCGAGCTACCTTCGAGCGATTACTGGCCGAAGCCGACGTGCTGGTGCACGGCTATCGCCCCGATGCTCTTGTCCGACTGGGCTATGGCGAAGCCGAGCGGCGCAGCATCAATCCGGGTCTGATTGATGTTTCTCTCAATGCCTATGGCTGGTGTGGTCCGTGGGCCGGGCGGCGCGGCTTTGATAGCCTGGTGCAAATGAGCTCCGGGATCGCGCACTGCGGCATGCAAGGAACGCATTCGGACCGGCCTGTGCCGCTGCCGGTGCAGGCGCTCGACCACGCTACGGGCTATTTAATGGCGGCGGCGGTGATCCGCGCTCTGGTTTGGCGATTGACTGACAATCGCGCATCAACGGCGCGCTTGTCTCTGGCGCGTGTAGCGCACTCGCTGGCTGAGCTGCCGCGTGCCCCCGTCGCCGCGCAGGGTTTGGAAATCAGCCCCGACGATTTGTCTCTGGAAATAGAAAAAACGCCGTGGGGCGAGGCCAAACGATGTAAATCTCCACTGTTAGTCGGCGGCTTACCTTTGGTTTGGCAACGTCCGGCGTCGCGACTTGGGTCGGCTGAAGCGGGTTGGGTGGAGTCAAGTTTAGGTTAAACAGGGACTAATATGTGTAAGATTGCCGGTGCTCCGCCGCTTTTTGCAGCAACTGCATAGCGCTTTGCGCTGACAATCTAGGTGCGTATAACATTGATTATGTTAAATAAAGCGAATTAAGTTATAAATCTTACATTTTAATCACTCAATAGATAAGGGACTTTTGTGAAGTCTCCGTCCTGATTCTGAAAACCTGCTGCCCCTCTGATTATTTACATATATCAGATAAAGTGGCAATTTCAACGTCGAGCTATTTCTAGTTAGAGGATTCCGATATGACTACCTTTCATCAACTTACCGCCACCAGTCTGGACGGCAAGCTTATCTCTATGGGCGACTTCGCCGGTAAGGTGGTTTTGGTCGTGAATACTGCAAGCCAATGTGGCTTCACGCCACAGTACGGCGGTCTTGAAACGCTCTACAATAAATACGCCTCCCAAGGTTTGATGGTGCTGGGTTTCCCCTGCAACCAGTTCGGTAAACAGGAGCCAGGCGACGCCGACGAAATCGCGCGGACCTGTTATATTAATTACGGAGTGAGCTTCCCTATCTTCGAGAAGGTACAGGTCAACGGAACGGCAGCGCACCCGGTATTTCGTCATCTAAAAAATGAACTACCCGGCGTGCTGGGTGGCAAAATCAAGTGGAACTTCACTAAATTTTTGATTGGACGCGACGGTAAACCGCTCAAGCGTTTTGCTCCGATCGCTACCCCGGAGAAAATGGAAGCCGCAATCCTTGCTGCACTTGCAATCTAAGTATGTCTAGAGGATATTTTCTTAAGGTTATCAATGGATGATCGCTGTATTATTCTTTTAAATACCGAGTATGTTGATTATAAGAAATCATATCCTTTTTCCTTTAATAAATAGTCATAAGGTGGAAATTCCTCTCCATTATTAATAGATAATTAAAATGTCTTTGTCTAAATGACTCATCTTGTAAGTATAGGTTAATTAAAGGGGTTGTAAGCCTGTTAACTCAAGTTACACATAAGCTTACGTATGCATAATTAGCTGTTTCGTCGCATTTAAATAAAATCTCATGGAGTAAGATAAATCTTAATTGAGTTTTTTATTTTCTCACCCGACTATTCTTTAGAGGTGTTATTTTTTTTAATGAGAGGAAGTTTTGATGCCTATTACTACTTTAAAAGAGTTGTTTAATCATGATTTATCTGACGTTTACAGCGCAGAAAAACAAATTACCAAAGCACTTCCAAAAATGGCACGTGCAGCAACGGATACTCAATTAGTTGATGCATTTAAACTTCACCTGGAAGAAACTCAGGGTCAAATTGAGCGCCTTGATAAAGTGGCTGAGTCACATGCTGATATTCGTATTAAGCGTATGAAATGCCACGCGCTTGAAGGTCTGGTAGAAGAAGCGCAGGAACTTATCGAATCAGTAGAAAAAGGCGAAGTGCTAGATGCCGGTCTAATCGGCGCCGCGCAAAAAGTGGAGCACTATGAAATTGCCACCTATGGCACGCTCGCGGCGCTGGCGAAAAAACTCGGTTATACCGAGGCAGCAAAACTCCTGCTTGAAACGCTGGAAGAAGAGAAAAATACGGATGTGAAACTAACCTCTATTGCCGAAGCCAGCTCTCCGAAATCTAAAAAAAGCACCCCCGTTCGTTGACTTATTGCAGATGGCCCATGAGCAATATAGGCCATCTGCTTTCCATCAAGATTGGTTATATATTCCGCATACCTCTTAGGGATATTACTTGTGCAACGATCCCAAGACGACCTTATTATTTGCCTTTAAAAAACGCTAAATTTCCTTGATCAAAAACAATTTTCATTCGGGAAGTTATTCCACTCGCCTCTATATCAACGCAGGAGAGAGCATGTCCCGATATTAAAAATGGCATTCTGATGAAGAGATACTGCAATGAGTTTGAACTTCTCCATAAGTCCCGAAGTAGAGTTTGATTCTCGCTACAGTGAAATTGATTTTACTTTAGTAAAGTTAGATGCTGAACTCCAGGGCGCTATTTCTTGGTTGCAAATCAATGATCAATGTCAGCACCGACTACTTATTGGTTCGACTGGCGCGTTGTGATGTGGCAGCTGCGTGCCAAGCTGAATATAAAAGGTTGATCGGCACTGTGTTATTGCTTAGAAACCTTAGAGCAGGCCTTTGGCCTGCTAGCCGCCGTCCCTCGCTTAGGGGGTGATATGAATAATTTTTCTTGTCGTGTTCAGCGCCGAATCAAAAGGCCCGGTATTTCGAACAATCTTAACCATGACGCTTGCGCCTACCCAAAGCTGGTAGAGACTTTCTGCCACGATGCGGGGCGTATCGTCAATCGTCAGAGATCCTTCGTCTATTCCCTTTTCTAAGGCTTCCGCCAGACGTGAGATTATCCCTGAAGTACCAGCCTCAAGGGTTAAGCGCATTGTGTCCGACAGATCGGCCACTTCAGCACCCAGTTTCACGGCAAGACACTTACCCTGACAGTCAGAGAGTACCCTATCGTCATTTTCAACAGACACAGGCTCATCGGCGAGGATGGCGGGGCCATTGCTGGCAATCCAGTCAAGCGTGGCAGCGCACTTCTTGACTTCAGCGCGGGCCGCCGTCAGGGCTTTTCCCATTTCAGGGGTAATGATCCCGGCTAAACTCTCTGAGCGTTCGCGCAAAATTAACCCATCAGGCTCATCGGTTTAGCCGGTGAGCCTGTATCACCTGTTAACTCACAGCCATTACCCTGCGGCGTACTGGCCGCGCAGCGGCAGGCCATGTTCATGGCGGATGCCATTCTCAGAAAGCGCCTCATTGGCGAACTTGCCAATGCCCACCGCGCGCGCCTCCTCCTGCCCGGCCGGAGAGCTATTATCGTAACGGTCCGAAGTCCCGCCGGTGTATGTCCCCTTCAGCATGCGATAGCCGTGTACTAACTCATGGGCCAAAGATACAAACGCCAGCGAGGTATCGTCCATCAGGCTTGGACGCCCATAAGCGTCAATCGCCACGGATTGGCGCGGGTTCCAGTCCACGCTGGCGCTCGTTCCCTCACCTTTCATACCCAGCGTCTGCTTCTGCGCTAGCTGGGTAGCTTTCTTATTATGGGCTTGGTCATACTCGCTGCTGGACAGCTTAAAGCGGCTGACCTGAGATTGCGTTAGCACCGGGCGGGCCACGGTGTTAGCCATTGCCGTCACCTTGACTTTAACGTAGCGGCCATTGCTGCTTAGATCACGCAGTTCATTCAGCAGGCTGCGGCCATTTGGGCGACTATTCAACTTTTGTAATGCGCTTTCAGCGGCAAAATAGTCCTCCTGACGATGGTATTCAATCGCGATATGCGGTGCTATTTGACTGGCAGAAATCGTACTCATTTTCTCTCCTACGTGCTGTTTTAACGTTGCGACATCAGGGCTTCAACCTGACGGCGCTGAAGTAAAAGCTTTTCTTCATCTTTGGTGACCGAACGGCCTTGTGGGACCGCGGGCTGACACCAGCGACCAATTACCGACAGCGTCCAGACGAGGCGTTCAAATAAGGAGATAAGCGTATCGTGAAGAAGATCTTTTAGCGGCAAGGCGGCCCATATCACCAGTTGTGCGCCCTCTTTATCAGCCGCAACGGTAATGACAGGCTGCTCCTCGATATTCAGGTTGGCCTGAAGCAATTCAAGCAGCAGCGTCTCACTTGGGTTTTCAGGCAACGGCAACATCCCCATCATAATCAAAGACATGTTTTCCGTAAGTTCCAGAAAGACCTCTTGGCCACTCTCGAGCGGCAACGCATAGTATCCATGCGGATTGCACTCAATTGCGGGCACGTTCAGCTGTTTAAACAGCGGTTGGAGTTTTTGATAGAGCTGTTCAGCAATCACCATAGCTACACCTATTTCGCGGACCAATATGACGAGTTATGTGGTTGGCGTTCGAGGCTGGTTCCTGCGGGAGTTTGTAACAAGGTGCAATCGATATTGCATATACAAAGCTGATTTTTCAGATGAAAGGTATGCGAATTAATTGATTAGATTTTCAAATGGCAGGCGAAGACCGCACAGCCAGTCTCCAAGCTTTGGGGGACAGACCGGTCTCTCGTTCAAAAATGGTATTGAAAGCACTCACCAAAGCATAACCCAGTGAGTGAGCCACCACGGAATCTGTTCTTCTCCTTCGGACAATGTCCGTTCGGTAAGACGCACGCGCCACTGTGTCAAATAGGCAATTGGGGTCATGCCCGCAATAAGCTTGAAATTTTGCGCAAAGGTGGTGCGTGACATGGCGCGGGCCGCCGCCGATAAAAATCCGGTCATGCTGGGGATGGTCAAACTGCTGGGTGTAGATATGAATGTGACTAACGCGAAGGCTAGAAGTTTATTAGGCTGGGCGCCTCGCTCGCCTGAACAGGCGATTATCGCCACGGCTAAAAGCTTAATTGAACTGGGACTTGTCGATAACAAGTAACTTTCTTTTGACTGAAGCGTCTTCACGACGCTTCATCAACTTTCCGCTAAATTGCCCAATTAGATCTCATTTTTTACCCGGCAATTTTACTTAATCCTTGGCTCTCACCCTGCATTCTCTGATAGGGTCTTACCCTGAATTACTAATCCAAGGTCCCCTACATGCTCCTGACACTCGTCTACCGCAGCCAAATCAGCAGCAACACCCAGCTTGATGATTTGGACAATATGGTCGCTAAAGCCAGCATGACCAACAGCCAATCCTCGGTCACCGGCATCCTGTTGCACGATGACACCCACTTTTTCCAACTGCTGGAAGGTCCAGAGGACGCCGTTGACAGTATCTTTGCTAAAATTGCCATGGATAAACGCCATAACAACGTGGTGGAACTGATGCGCGACCACGCGCCTTCGCGCCGGTTCGGCAAGGTGGGAATGGAGCTTTTCGACCTCAGAACCTATAGCGAGGACGTGGTATTTCAGGCCGTGTTGGATAAAGGGACGTCGAAGTATCGCTTAACCTACGATGACCGCGCATTGCAGTTTCTTTCCACCTTTGTGCAGGCGCGCGAGAAAGAAAACTATCTTGATATTCCCTCGCCGGACACCTGGTCCTTTGTGGTCGATCACTCTCAGTCCTACCCGGTTCAGGCATCCCCCTCTGCGGAGTGCAGTTACGCCTTCCAGCCCGTTGTCGATCCACTCAAAAAACAGATTGTTTCGTTTGTCTCCACACTCTGCGACCCGGAAGGCGGCTCGCCGCTGGGGTATTACGCGCGGTCTGAACATAAGAATATCTACAGCGCCGATCTCGAGTCCAAGCGGCACGCTTTTGCGATGGCGAGTGAATTCGGCATTGGTCACAAAAGCCTGACTATCTCACTGCTGCCTATGACCCTGTCCAACGCGCCGAACGCGGTGGAGTTTCTCCTTCAGGAGATAGCCGCCAGCGGGCTGGTGCCGGAACAGGTGGTTATCGCGTTAAGTGAAAACGGCTCAATCACGGCGGAAGAGCCGTTCTACTTGGCAATGAAAAAGCTCAAGGCTTCCGGCATGCGACTGGCGGTGGAGAACTTCGGCGCAGGCTCGGCGGGCTTGCTACAGCTGACTCAGATGCAGCCCGACAAGCTAATGATTGAACCGAGCCTGATTCAAGACGTGCATAAAAGCGGGCCGAAACAGGCGATTGTGCTTTCCATCATTAAGTTCTGCTCGTCGCTTGAGATCTCGCTGACCGCCACCGGCGTGGAGAAAGTCGAGGAGTGGATGTGGCTCGAAGCGGCGGGGATTTGCCATTTTCAGGGCAGCCTGTTTGCCAAGCCGGGGGTGAATCGCCTGCCCCTTATTGCCTGGCCTGAAATCGGGGACGAGTTTGGTCCGCGTGAGAAGGCGGTGTAAACCCCGCGGCCGCTGTGGACTGCGGGGGAAATTCCATATAATAAAAAGAGTGAGCAGGTGCTGCAAAGATTAGGGTTTAAGCGCGAAGGCTATGCCGCCTCTTATTTGAAAATTGCCGGAAAGTGGCAGGACCATGTTTTAACGTCACTGATCAACCCGCGGGACGATTAACCCTGCCAAGCACGGTGCTGACAGGGTTGGTCACTCCACGTAAAGGCGCAACTACATATCCGTCTCCACCCGATTCAAGCTCGGCCAGTGCGAGCGCGAGAACAGTACCAGCCGGATGTTAAACAGTGACAGCATGGGGGCGTAGTAGCGGGCGTCTTTGCTGGAGAGCGTCTCAAGCTTTATCAGCAAGAGGTCTATTTCGCGGAGCAATTTCGGGTGCGGCGAAGCATGGAACGATTTTAGGCGTGCTTTCAGGTAATGTTTTAATTCATAGAATATGCGGTCAGTGGCGTTGATGTGATCGGCCAATAATTCCTGATTCTTCATATGGAAATCGTAATAGTTCGCGCCAAGCCACACTTCGGTGATCAAGTCCCCGCCTGCGGCTAATTCATCCGTTACGTCACTCTTTTTTCTCGGCAAAATCACATTCACTTTATCGAGCATTCTCGCCACAAACTGTTGGCGTGAGTGAGGAGAGGCGCGTTGCAGTTTGATCTCCGCCAGAAAGTGAATCAGCTCTTTTATCCCCTTGAGCAATGCACGTTTCGCCGTCCATGAGGGCCGTTTACTGCGAATAATTGCTGTCACCACCACGCCAATCACCACGCCGACCAGACTTGAAACTGCGCCGTTTAACGTCGCCAGCAGATCGGGTTTATAGTAATGGCTCAGGCTGATTAAGCCCGGAATTTGGGTGGCAATAATTAAGCCGAGTAAGTTGGTGACAGGATTGGCGATGAGCACGCCGAGCGCAAATAGGCCGGGGAATAGGCAAATCAGCAGAGCTTCAAAGGTGGTGGTGAGCGGGATGAGCGTTGAGACATAAAAGATGCTGATCGCCGTAGCGACCACCACGCCGGTCAAAAATACCTTCATCGGGGCTACCGGGTTGTCCATCGCCGCGAAGAAAGAGCAGAGTATTGCCGCCATCATCGGCGCGGTTGCCCCGTCCTTCCAGCCAGAGCCAATCCAGAACAAGCAGCAGAGGAAAGTCACCAAAAACGCGGTAAATGACGAGAGCAGCAGCATCCCTTTATCGATATGCCAGTGGGCCGTGGAGCGTCTGGCCTTGCTTTCATCAAAGTTATCGACGCGCTTACCCACGCTAAAGTGCGCATCGGCCACTCTGACAAAATCCCCTAGCCTGTCGAGTAAGCCGTTCAGCAGCAAACTCTCTTCCACGTTCATCGCCTTAGCTTGGTGAGCCTGCTGCAACTCAGCCTGTGTCTGGGCGATATTTTGTTGAATGGTATGGGTGTTTTCGACGGCGTCGCTGTTATTCAGCCAGAGTAAAAAGTGACGAAAAGTGTTTTGCACGTTTTCCGGGAAAGCAATCTGACGCTTCGCCAACATAGTCAGGCGCAGCTCAATGGATGTCAGCGTGGGCACCAGATAAGACAGATGCTGATATTGCACCGTCACCAGGCGAATTAGCTTTCTCGCCGCATTACCTTCAAAGATGCAGTGGGTGATCAGAACTTCGACATTGGCGGGATAACCGGCCATCTGGATCAGAATATTTTCGTGATCCGGCGACTTCTCCGGCGTCGGCGCGGTGAGCAGCGCGTTACACAGCTTCTTGGCACTGTCGTACCAATTGGTGATGCTTTTTTCCAGAATATTGCTCATCGAAACCGGCAAAATCAGGCTGTGAATCAGGCTGCTACAGACAATCGCAACACCAATTTCCTCAATGCGTGATAACACCGTATAGGTGATGGCCAGAGGGGAAGTCACGTCAGGGAATCCCATAATCGCGGCACTATAACCGGCCAGCATAAAGACATAGCTTTTCGGGGTACGGTCGTGCAGCGAGAGATACAAACAGAGGGCGACCCAGGCAGAAACACACAGGCTGAACAGCAGCGGGTTCTGGACCGTGATGGGGTAAATCAGCAGAATAAACAGCCCTCCTAGCAGGGTTCCGAGCATGCGGAACACGGATTTTGAGAGCGTAGAAGCAGAATATAATTGAGAAGCAATAAAAACCGAGGCAACTGACCAGGCGGGCTTATCTAAATTAAGAGCCAGTGCGATGTATAGAGCAAGAAACGCGGCAAAACAGGTTTTAAGCGAGAACAATACTGCGCTTTTTGAGAACCATTTCATAGGTGGAGACTAACTCACAAGAACTGCATTTTATCGTTATCCGCGCATAATATCCGAAGCCGATCACGCCAGCATTTTTAAATTTCCTACAATTTATTTCCGCGATAAGCTATTTTTTAACCTCACTGACTTTAGTAATTAAAAATAGCATTTGGCTTTTTTAAACAGCCCGATTTTTTAATTTTACATTGTGCTTAGAGGCTAAGATTTATAAAAGGTGTTACCCAAACAAGTCGAGTAACACCATGACTTCTCCTTTAGCGACTCATCAACCGTTAGAAATCAACATTCACGCCCAACTGGAAATTGCGGCCCGGCATGACGGCCAGTGCCTTGTTGTAAGTATCCTGATTGCTGGTGTCGGTCAGGGTGCGGCTGCTGAGATAATCCCAGTATTTACGGTCGGTGATGTTATACACGCCGCCGCTGAGTTTGACGTTTTTGGCGACCTGCCAGTAGGCCGTGGCATCAAGCATGCCGAAGCCCGGCACGTTCATGTAATCCGTGGTGGAGTCAGTGATTGGTGCCCCGCTATTGCTATAACTTTGGCGATTAGTGGCCTCGGCTTTCTTACCTTTGACGAACGTCGCGATCAGCGCGGTACCGTAAATGCCTGATGGATCATCCCACGCCACGCCCGCTACCAGTTTCATTGGTGGGACGCTATCGAGATCGACGTATTTATCCCCGGCATAGCTGGACTTGGATTCGCCCTGCGCGTAACCCAGCGCGAAGCTGGTGCTCAGTCCATTTACCGCGCTAAACCACGAGCCGTAGCTGATTTTCGTGGTTAGGTCTGCGCCATAGATGAAGGCGTCATCGCGGTTTTCGGCCTGATAAATGGTGTAAATATTGGATGGCACGTCCGCAAACATGCCCGGATTCGCTTTGCGGGTGTAGCGCGTATTGGCGATGAAGTTCTTGTAAGTGTTGTAGAACGCCGAGGTTTTAAAGGTCACCCCTTCACTCAGCTCGCCCTTCATTCCCCACTCAAAGTTATTGCTGGTCTCGGTTTTTAGGTTGGTATTCCCAATCAAGGCATATTGGGCAGATCCGGCGTAGGAAGAGCCAAGGTTCCAGGAGCCGTACAATTGGCTGGCGTCGGGGAACTGTGCTCCGCGCTGATATTGCAGGTAAGTCATCAGCTTAGGCGTGATGTCGTAGGTAAAGGCCAGTGAGGGCAGAGCCTGAGTGTCCGAGTTCGCCTTACTGTATAAAGTAGAAACCTGCCCGGTTGACACCACGCCGTTGGCCAAGTCCGACAAGTCTCGCGCTTCGGTGTTCTGATGAGCAATGCGCACTGCGGGGACAATGCCAAAGTTATGACCGTCGAGGTCAAACTTCATAGTGTCCTGCACGAAGCCGCCCAGAATATAGGCCCGGCTGTCAGCCTCGGGCTGCATCAGGGTGTTGAAAATGTCCTGCGTCGGACTTTGGCGGAACGGGCGCTCGGTATTGGACACCCGGCCATTCAGCCCGGCGCTCAGCTCGTGGCGCCCTACCGTTTTCAGCCAGCTGGTTTCAGCGCCGTAGGTGTCAACGTCATAGTTGGAATAGACGTTGATCATCTGATCGCTGGAGTTAGGCAGGTAGGTATTATCGTGCGCCTGGGTGTACTGGTAATAGACTTTCGACACCACGGCGTCCACGTAATCGTTGAACGGCGTCCACTCATCCTTCAGGCTTATCCCCCAGCGGCGGGTATTACTTTGCTGATGGGCGGTGCCCAAAATGGTGTCACCAGAACCGTCCCACGCGTCGTAATGGGTGTGGTTCACCTTCTCGTAGTAATCGAGCGTGCCGGTGAACTTGTGCGCATCGGTGGGCTGCCAGATGACGGATGACATGACCGCGTCAGAGTGCCAGTTCTCAGGATAGGCGTCACGAGTGCCGCTGTTATTGCTGGTTTCCTGACCGTCGCGACGGCTGATAGCTATCAGGCCGCGTAAGGTGTCGTCCCCGGCGGCGGCGGTGATACCGTTGTGCCATGAGCGATCGGCAGAATCATAATCTGACTGATAACCAAAGTAGGTCTCTTTGCCGGGATGCAGATAATCATCGGCAGATTTTGGCAAGAAGGAGACTTCGCCGCCGATGGAGGTGTTGGCGCGCTCGGCTGAGGTCGCGCCAGACTGAATATCAACTTGGCCGTACATGTAAGGGTCAATATAGTCACGGCCGATGCCGAAGGTGCCCAGTCCGGCGCGGCTGACATAGCTGCGCCCGGTGGCGTTGGGTTGCGGAATGCCATCGACGTCAATGCCGACGCGGTTGCTTTCCAGCCCACGAATGTTGTAGCCGGTATAGCCGCTGCGGTCGAAGCCGCTTTTGCCATTTCCAGAACCGCCGCTGGAGCCAGTGGCAGAAATTAATGGCTGATAGCGCATAATCGTGCCGAAATCGTTTCCGCCGTTTTTCTGCATATCTGCCGCAGAAATCGAGGTTTTCGAGCCCGGTTTCTTATCCGGCAGCGTCTCGGTGATGGTCATCACGTCTTCATTGTTCTGCAACGGCGCCTGAGTTCTGCGAGCTATCGGTTTCTTTTTACCAGAAGGCGCTGTCTGAGCTTCCCCGATGTTTGATAGATTATTGTCTTTAACAGTTTCCGCTGCGTTAGCCTGCAAAGTGGCACTGAGGACAATCCCCGGTAAAATAACGTTCCTAATAATTCCCTGCACTTTAAAAGGTTTGAGCATTTTAATTTTATTCCGTACTGATTATTAAAATATGCTCATCAATTGCTGCCTTACCCATCACCGAAGAATCAATGAGACTGGGTAAAAATGATGTAAAATAGTGGCTTCTATAAGTATTCTCAATCCTGAGTTAGCCATTTACCCTTATAATTTATGATATTATTGTGACGTTTCATTTTGGCTTGCTGCCGATAATAATCATTATCGAGAAAATAACAAATAAAAGTCGCTTTCTTGACGATATTTTCCCAAAAAGGCTTTAACTCCACATGGAATATATAACTATAAAAATAACGGATTACACTAGTAATAAAAGAGGGATATTGAACACCTTCTAAACCTTATTCATTAAAAGGTGTTTCAATTGTGCAGCCACCTAAGATGGCTGGCCTGGTTACTTCACCGCCGCGTTTTTTATTGAAACTGCTTGTTTCCCCGGGCTGACTATCATCCACACGGCGATGCCGACAATGATGGCGCCGATGATGAAACCTTTAGTGATGGTCTCACCCAGCGCGAGGTATCCCCAGAGCACGCCAAAGGGTGGGATCAGGAAGGTTACTGTCAGTGAGCGTAATGGGCCGATGTCGGCAATTAGCCGGAAATAGAGAATATAGGCCAAGGCAGTGCAGACAAGGCCGACGGCAAGAACGCTGGCCCACACGTCAATTTGCCCCCAGTTGACTGCCGGGCCAGTGCCCATCGACCAGGCAAAGAAAGGCAGAAGAAACAGTGTCGCGCCCATTTGGCTACCAAAGGCGACCGTTTTAGGATCAAGCCCGCCGCGGTTGGATATCCACCGACGGGTCAGGAAGCCCGCCACGCCATAACAGCTGGTTGCCACTAAGCAGGCCAGAATGCCGTACAACATACCGCTGGCTGAATTTATATCTCCAATAGTGGTGATGACGATTATTCCTAACAATCCTAATATCACCCCACCCCACTTTCTGGCACTCAATTTCTCACTGAAAAAAGCAAAGCCTATAATGGCTCCCATGAGTGGCGTCGTGGCATTGAATATTGCCGAATAACCGGCGGGCAACCACTGGGCGGCAAAACAATACATTAAGAAGGGTAATCCTGAATTAATAACCCCGAGAAATAATGATGATTTGAATTTATTCTCAAAATTGAATGAGGACCTCAGCATTAAAAGAATCACGCCAAGGCCAACAAATCCGAAAAACACCCGTAAAAATGCAGTATTAATCGCGCCAAACTGTGGTGCGGCAATTCTCATGAAAATAAAACTGGCTCCCCAAATTGCGGCAAGTAGGAGTAATCGTAGATAATCTGCAACACGCATGTTTTAGGCCCCTTTAGGTACTTTGCATATTTTTATAAGATTTAATTATTACCACTGCGTCATGAACCCCTAACGCCCAGCTAGAATATATTCTAGCCGATTAAAATAGCACTCCGCTTCTTGCTTTTGAATTCAGTGATGTAGTTTATCAGCGTATGGGAGCATTGAATGGGCGGGTTATTGGAGCAGAAGCGGCGGGGGAATGGTGATTTGTGACTTCCCTTCCCCTACCCTCAAAAACGATCGACTCAGACAGTGATATTAATGTTGCGCCCGATGGCAGGATTTGCAGGAAGTTGTGGAATAGCGTCGAGCAGGCTGGCAGCCGTTGATGCTTGATTATCCAGCGTTTTTTTCAGCAGCAGGGTATTCACCTTACTGTCGAGATCCAGGTTATCCAGCCCGGTCGCGACTGAAGCAATCTGCGATACATCCATTCTATTCTCCTTTTCAAAACAAAAATTGCTCACGGCTTGGACCCAAGCCTGAAGATGTTATCGGCAATTTATGGGGATTCTTTAGGTCGACTTTTAAGGGAGTATTGTTCAGTTGGGATATAAGGGTTTGATCAAAATAGTAGTGGGTAAAATATCTCATCAATTTGTCCGCAGTCGGGAGCGAGTGCTATACTGATAGACATTGAGCTAAGGGTTTCCCAAACTCTTTGAAAAGTGAGGAAGTTATGTCTAACACCATGTCACAGCGTGCCGCCCGAGAAGGTCTGGGTTCTCCAGAACTCTTTACTGGCGGGGTATACATCACCAAAAACGGCGTCTCCGAATTGTTCATTCAGACAGCAGCTGAACGCGAGGCAGACATTCAAGCTCAAGCCCTTGAGCGTCAGGCGAATGCACTGCTTAAATTTTCTATGCTGGCAAAACAAGAAGTTCGCCAAGGCCGGGCTATGACTGCTGAAGAAGCACGTCAGAAGCTGCGTGACGCGCGTAAATAGAAGGTAAAAGGATGTTTAACGTCGTTGTTACTCCGGCAGCCCTAAACTGTCTGCTTGAAATCGAATCTTTCAAAAGTTTAACGATGGGTGCCAAGGATGCGGCGCAATATGTAGACGCAATGTTTGACAGCTCTCTTGCCGCAGTAGCTGAGGATCATGTGCGATATCGCTACAACGGCCTTCTTGCAGACAAAGGGTTGTTATTACGAGAAAGGCTAGATATCGAGAGTGAGTACCGTCTAATCTACGATTTCGATGGTGAGACGATTGAGATCTTACTGTTTGTCAGCATGAAGCAGGACCTTGAAAAAGCCTTATATCGCTATTTGATCACTCAATAATTATCAGAGTCGCTAGCACAGCAGCATTGTCCCACGCAGTGAAAAGATAGCACGAATCCAAAACAACTCAGCCCAGAAGGCAATCTATTCGATTGCACATTCCGGGCTGAGTTTTCATCATGTAAGAGTGTTTGGCGGAGTTATTTAGCCAGCAGCTCTTTACGCACGATTTCTGCACCTGCACTCAGTGCATCCAACTTGCCGCGCGCGATGCCGCGAGGAAGTGGGATCATGCCGCAGTTGGTGCATGGATAGAGTTTGTCGGCGTCAACGAATTGCAGCGCTTTGCGCAGGGTCGCGGCGACTTCCTCTGGTGTCTCAACGGTACTGCTCGCCACGTCAATGGCACCCACCATCACCTTCTTACCGCGAATCAGCTCCATCAGCTCCATTGGAACGTGGGAGTTGTGGCATTCCAGAGAGATGATGTCGATATTCGATTTTTGCAGTTTCGGGAAAATCTCTTCGTACTGTCGCCACTCGGTGCCCAGCGTCTTTTTCCAGTCGGTGTTGGCTTTGATGCCGTAACCGTAGCAGATGTGCACGGCGGTTTCGCATTTCAGGCCTTCGATGGCGCGCTCTAGGGTAGCAATACCCCAATCATTTACTTCATCGAAGAACACGTTAAAGGCTGGCTCGTCAAACTGGATGATATCCACACCGGCGGCTTCCAACTCTTTGGCTTCTTCATTGAGGATTTTTGCAAATTCCCACGCCAGTTTTTCGCGACTTTTGTAGTGGTTGTCATACAGGGTGTCGATCATGGTCATAGGACCTGGCAGCGCCCACTTGATTGGCTGGTCAGTCTGCTTACGCAAGAACTTCGCGTCTTCAACAAATACGGACTTCTGACGGCTCACTGGACCAACCACGGTCGGTACGCTGGCTTCATAACGGTCACGGATTTTGACGATTTCGCGTTTCTCAAAATCAACGCCGTTAAGGTGCTCGATAAAGGTGGTGACGAAGTGCTGACGCGTTTGCTCGCCGTCGCTGACGATATCAATACCGGCCTGCTGTTGATCTTCCAGACACAGACGCAAAGCATCTAGCTTGCCGTCGACGAGTTCTTGATCTTGCAATTTCCAAGGTGACCAAAGTTGCTCAGGCTGTGCCAGCCAAGAAGGTTTAGGTAAGCTGCCAGCAGTTGAAGTCGGTAATAACTTTTTCATAATGGATGACCCTGTGTTTTGGTTAATCAAAGAACGGAATTAGCAGACCATTGCTCAAGAATAGTTTGGTGAGGCTTAATGAATTCTTCTTCAGTAAACTTCCCCTGCTCAACGGCTAATTGGCTACGTTCTTCACGATCATAAACAATGCGAGTTAATGAATAATCTTGTTGGTTCAAACTTGGCTGATAGCAGCGACCCGCCGGAGAGTTCGCGTTGTAAATCTCTGGGCGATAAATCTTCTGGAAGGTTTCCATGGTGCTGATGGTGCTAATCAGTTCCAGATTGGTGTAATCGCTGAGTAAATCACCGGCGAAATAGAAGGCCAAAGGCGCGACGCTACCGGCAGGCATGAAGTAACGAGCCTGCAAACCCATTCTGCCGAAATAGAGATCGGTCAAAGAAGATTGATCATCTTGCTCATATTCAATGCCCAATACCGGATGCACATTACCAGTACGGTTATAGACATTCTTGCTCGAGACGCTCAGGCAGATAACCGGCGTTTTGTTGAAATTCTGTTTGTAAGCTTCTGAATTAATGAAACATTTGAAGATATTGCCATGCAATTCACCAAAGTTTTCTGGGATGGTGAATTGGTTCTTGCCCTTATTGTGCTCGGACAACAACACGCTGAAGTCGTAATCACGCACATAAGAGGAGAAGTTATTGCCGACAATACCTTCAATGCGCTCGTTGGTTTTTTTATCAACGATATTGGTTTTCAAAATTTCAATAACCGGGAAGGACGTGCCTGCACTTTCAATCTTCAACTCAACGGAAATGATGTCCAGTTCGACGGTATAGCGATCTGACTTCGGGTTATCCCAGTTCGCCAGAGAGTTAAAACGATTATCGATCATCACTAAGGCGTTGTGCAGGTTCTCTTGGCGTTTCTCACCGCGAGCCAAATTAGCAAAGTTAGTTGTAATGCGCGTGCTAGTAGACGGATTGTAATTCTCGTCAAAGCGCAAACTTTTCGTCGTAAATGTGAAATTATTATTCATTGTAATTTGGTTCCTAACTTCCGGTATAAAATATGGTTAATTGCTCTTTACTCAGGACTTCCTAATTTTCTGTTCTAGTTTTGTCATTAAGTCGCCCTTATGTGATCTACAGCAAATCTCTGAAGACAATTTATGCCTGAGTCGTTGGATGAGGAAAAGTGATTTAATTTCATTGAACATGAGCTATTTTCATGTCCAGACGTATAGACGTCTTTAACGCTATCTCAAACCCTTTGCCACTAAGGGATTACAGCTGGGATCAAGGGGATTTAACGAAGGGGGCAGAAGGGCAATGTTTTGGTAAGCCCATGTTTCGAGATAAATTTAAAGCGCCCCGAAGGGCGCTTGATTCACTTTAGGTTTGAGAAACAACCACCGTTTTACGCAATCATGGCTATCAGAAGCTGACTTTAATGCCCATCAAGGCGCTGGTATCTGAATAACCACTGCCGCCCATCTGCTGAGCCACGTTGCCCCACAGATTCACGCCCGGTTTAATCTGGCCTTCAACCCCCACTTTGAGTTCGCCAAGGTTGCGCGCGCCCTTTTGGGTCACGTTAACGCCGTTGAGCTGGCTACCAAACGAATGGGTATTGCTGATCAGGTTTGCCTCAACAAAGGGTTCGAACGAACGGTTTTTACCTTCATCAATCTGGCTATGACCTTTGATGAAGGCGCGAACACCAAGGCGAGCCTGAAGGTTGCCGTCACCTAAACCTTCTACGCGAGTGCCATTGTCTTCGCGAATACTGTCCGCTTCGACGCCCATCCAGGTTAGCTGGGCTTTAGGCTGCAAGTAGTAGCTCTCGTGATCGTTTTTCTCGCCCACTTTCCAGGTGTAACCACTTTCAACCGAAGTGGAATTAAAAATAAGAACGAGTTCGCTGATACATAGCCAGACGCTGCGAAAGAACGTTTATAAAATCAGCTAAATTATTGGCCTTATACTGCAAGCACACCTAATAATTAGACTTCAGATAACAGGTTCGTGTTATTTCCACTGTAAAAGTGCTTAACGTTATGACGGAGGCGATATTCGATGCGCCCACCGCCATTTCAGAACGAAGAGATATTGTCATTTTTTAGATGTGTCGGTAATAAGACGATCCTACAAAGGATGTAGGAAATGGCTTACATATGGCCTTTTTCTTATAAATTACATTCACTTTGTTGGATTAAGAAATATCTAGTTGGGCGGACGTCGATATCTGAATACGCCATTTGGAACTTGGACAGACGGGGAATAAGCTAGCGGATGGTAAAAGTGGTGAAGCAGTGCAGGCGGATCACCGCCCGCCAGAGGTTACTGACATGCTTTCTGTGATGGGCCGTTACTGCTGATTTTTACCACGGGTGTAAATGTCAGGTCGGGTAATGGTCCACGCATAATTTTCTCTATTAACGGGTTCATAGCCTAACTTTTCATACAGCCATGGGGCGGTGGTGGTGAACAGCATGATCCGGCGTAGTTTCTCAAACACCGGATGAGCATGAACACATTCCATCAGCCATCGCCCAAGTCCCTCCCCCTGATATTCTTCAAGCACGTAGACATCGCACAGGTAGGCGAAGGTCGCATAGTCGGTGATTAGACGTGCAAAACCTATTTGGGAGCCATCATGGTAAAGGCCAAAGTTAAGGCTGTTCTGTATGGACGCCGTGACGGTTTCGAGGCTGATGCCCTGCGCCCACGTGGATCGAATCAAATACTGATGGACCGCCTGCACATCCAACTTTTCACTATTGGTGCTGACCAGATAGTTATTTTCACGCCATTCATGGTTCGCTGAAATGTTCACTTTGCTACCTACTCACTGGATTGTGTGGGGGTTAACCCTATCATTGCATGGGGAAAGTCAGGCTGCTCGACCCAATATTTTCAGCGGCTTTTATATGCTCCGCTGATTCACTCTGGCCGAAAGCTGCTCGGCGCTCTCCTTCCTCTCGCTATAGCGATCGGTGAGATAGTCGGCGTTCCCGCGCGTCAGCACGGTGAACTTCATCAACTCCTCCATAACGTCGACAATACGATCATAATAGGCTGAAGGCTTCATCCGTCCTTCCTCATCGAACTCTGCCCAGGCTTTGGCCACCGATGATTGATTGGGGATGGTGATCATCCGCATCCAGCGCCCCAGAATGCGCATCTGATTGACCGCGTTAAACGACTGAGAGCCGCCGCTGACCTGCATGACCGCCAGCGTTTTTCCTTGCGACGGGCGCACCGCGCCCATTGATAGCGGGATCCAGTCGATCTGCGCCTTCATCACGCCAGTCATCGCGCCGTGACGTTCCGGCGAGCACCACACCATGCCTTCGGACCACATTACCAGCTCGCGCAGCTCGGCGACTTTAGGGTGGGTTTCAGGGGTATCGTCTGGCAAAGGCAGGCCGGACGGATTAAAAATTTTGACCTCGGCGCCCATAGCGCTCAGCAGTCGGGCTGCCTCTTCAGTGGCAAACCGGCTGAATGAGCGCTCACGCACTGAACCATACAGCAGCAGTATGCGCGGTGGGTGTGCTGGCTGGGCTGCCGTCAGCTTCTCTGCGGTGATCGGCGCGTCAAAAAGTTGTTTATCCAAATTATTCATCAGCATGCCCATTGGATTTTCCTCCTAGCTGTGTTGGCAAATTAATGTCACATCCCCCTTCCCCCGAACAGCACTCCTCGACCAGAAACACCAATAGTTGTTCAAGTCGCTGATACTGTGGCAGGCAAAAAAGCGTGCGGCCTTGTCGCTCTTGGCGAATAAGCCCGACGGTTAACAGCGCCGAGAGGTGGTGGCTCAGCGTGGAAGCTGGGATATCAAGCTGGGTTTGTAGCTCGCCGACCGGCAGCCCGCCGTGCCCCGCCTTGACCAGCGCCTTGTAGACAGCCAGTCGTGTAGGATGACCAAGCTCTTTTAACGCACTGGCCGCTGTGTTGAGATCCATAACGCCTCCTTTTAAACTATATTTCTAGAATAATCGAAATAATAAATGAATCAACCTTTGGTTTGGCGACTTTAGAATGCTGGGATAGTGGAGTCGAGCAATGAAGGCTAAGGACTGCTTTTCAGTCTTAGCCAACAAAGCCTCTAGGAAGAGCAGAAGCAGACACTATCACTAAACTTGCGTCAGCCCGCCGTCCACGCAGATCTCTGCTCCGGCGATAAAGCTGCTTTCATCACTTGCTAAAAAGAGTACCGCATTGGCGACTTCTTCGGGCTTGCCCATTCTTGCTAACGGGATGGCGCGGGTTAATTCATTGCGTACTTCTTCTGGCGCGGCCAGCATCATTTCCGTATTAATCGGGCCGGGAGCGACCACATTGATTCGAATGCCTCGGGTTGCGAGTTCACGTGTCCAGGTGCGCGCAAAAGAGCGAAGTGCCGCCTTGCTAGCGCTGTAAACGCCATATCCCCGCGTGCCTATGACATCCGCGACTGACCCGATTAGCACCACGCTTGCACCCGCTTTCATCAGTGGAAGTGCGGCCTGAACAGCAAAAAGCGGTGAGCGAACATTCAGGCTAAAAATTTGATCAAAATGCGCAGGGGTTATGTCATCGAGAATTGCGTACTCCGACATTGCGGCATTGATCACCAGCACGTCAATCTGGCCTGATCCCGACTTAATGGTCTCTATGATGCGGTCCAGCTCGCTTAGCTGGCTGGCATCAGCACGTATCGTCTTGACGTTGCCCACCATGGTTTGGATTGCCGCTTTTAACTCTTCATCTCGCCGCGAGGTGAACCAAGTTGTCGCCCCTTCACGGGCAAATCGTTGACTAATAGCATGACCGATACCTGATGCTCCACCCAGTATTAGGGCAACTTTATTGTCTAATCTGTTCATCTGCTTGTTCCTGTTCTAATGGAAAAACAGATGATATAATTTTTATACTTAATAACAATTACGCACTTAGCGTAAACTAGGTGTCGGGGAGTATATCGCCATGACAGAAATTGATAGTTTTAGCCTAAGAGACGTAGGAAAAACCCGTCCTATTCTTGAAAATATTACCAACAAATGGTCGATTTTGATCCTCACGGTGCTTTGTACTCAACCCACGCGTTTTAATGAGCTCCGCCGCCGATTAGAGGGCATCACCCACAAAGCCTTGTCTGACGCGCTAAAGCGTCTCGAGCGCAATGGGTTGGTCAATCGCAAGGTGCTTCCAACTTCGCCGGTGAGTGTGGAATACAGCCTTACTCCTTTGGCAAAGACGCTGCAGGAACCCTTTGTTGCACTGTACCAATGGGCGCTCGAGCACGGCGCTGAAATGGAACAGGCTCAGGAGAGTTATGACACTTTAAGGGCTGATGCTGGCGAAGTGGTTTGAATCGAGCATATCCCCCGTCAGCACGTCAAAATCCCACTCGGGCATCATAATCACGCTTTCCTGCTCGTTGGCGCCTGTGCGGGAAATCACCACCACGGCGGGCGTGTCGGTACTGTTGTATGGCAGATGAGGCACGTTTTTCGGGATGTAGAAGAAGCTGCCTGCCGGGACTTCTGAGAAGTGCTCCAGCGCGTCGCCGTCACGCACCGACGAAGTGCCACTGAGGGCATAAATCGCGGTTTCATGGTGTTCGTGCCGGTGCGCTTTGGCCTGTGAATGCGGCGGAATTGTCGCCAGCTGCATATGGATATTCTCAGCGCCGACCAGCTCATGGGAAACCCCGACCTGATAAGAGAGCCCCTGCTTGCCGATAAAAGTAGGCTGCGGCTGGGTCAGTCTGCACTCTGGCTTGATAGCACTCATCTGTGAATTTCCTCTAGGCTAAACTCGTGAATAATCACCCCGGATCATGGCGACTGAGTGGCAAGACCCGGGGCGGAGTTTCAAAAGATTTTTAGCCTACACCCCGCCGCACAGGTCAGTAAAACTGCCGGTCACAAAGGAGGCCTCGTCGCTCAGCAGCCAAAGAATGGCGTTGGCGACTTCTTCCGGCGTGCCGCCGCGCTGCATCGGGAAGTTCTTAGCGATGCGGTCAACCCGTGCCGCCTCGCCGCCGTCGGCGTGGATATCGGTATAAATGCCTCCGGGGCGCACGCAGTTGACACGAATGCCTTCAGCCGCCACCTCTTTCGACAGCCCGACGGTGAAGGTGTCCACCGCGCCTTTGGAGGCGGCGTAATCCACATATTCAAACGGCGAGCCGCTGCGCGATGCGCCAGATGAAACATTAACAATGGCCCCGCCAGCGCCGCCTCTGGACCGCGCCATGCGCTTTATCGCTTCACGTGAACAGTAAAAGTGGCTCATCACGTTAGTCAGCAGCACCTGCTGGAAACGCTCTCCGTCCATCTCAATCATCGGCATTTTTTGCTTTAGGATCCCGACGTTATTCACCAAATGAGTAATGGCCCCAAGCTGGCTGTCGATGGTGGCGAAGACTTCTTTGACCTGCTGCTCGTTAGAGACGTCGCCGCGTACCGCGATGCACTGAGCGCCAAGGCTTAAAATCTCATCGCGAACGTGAAAGGCGGCCTGCTGGTCATTGACGTAATTTACACAGACGGCGTAACCCCGTTTTGCCGCCAATATCGCCGTGGCGGCCCCTATGCCCCGGCTGGAGCCGGTGACTAACAACACCTTTGGATTCATCATTATTCTGCTGAGTAACCTGTGGATTTACAGGATTTAACATAGCTGAAATGAGCTGATGAAGTAACAACAAGCTGGCCTAACCTCAGCTTGTTTCAACTTTTTGTCATTCTTTTGTCATTTTCTCGTCAGCCTTTTGTTGGCCCCTGCTTGCTAGAGTGCAATCACACCCTACCAAGAGGATTTATGATGAAATTACGCAACCTGTCACTTATCGCTTCACTGGTTCTGGCCGGCATGTCTCTGTCTACAGCTCAGGCTGACACCAGCAAGCCTGCCGCTACTCAACCCGAAGTGACCAACATCGTGCTGGTTCACGGCCTGTTCGCTGACGCATCGAGCTGGGGTAAAGTTATTCCGCTGCTGCAAGCCAAAGGTTTGCACGTCACTGCGGTGCAGAACCCAACTACCTCTTTGGATAACGACGTTGCGGCGGTGAAACGCGCGCTGGCGCTGCAAAACGGCCCGGTGATCCTGGTCGCCCACTCCTACGGCGGTATGGTCATTAGCCAAGCGGGCAACGAGCCAGAAGTGAAAGGTCTGGTGTATATCGCCGCCCGCGCCCCGGCTGCGGGTGAAGACTACCCGGCGCTGACCAAGAAATTCCCAGCAGCGCCGGCCTCTGCCGGTATCCAGTGGAACAGCGATTTTGGTGCTCTGAGCGAATCGGCCTTTGTGCATGATTTTGCCGGTGACCTGCCGGAGAAAGAAGCCAAGGCTTACTACGCCGTGCAGCAGCCTATGGGCCGCGCCATCACCATGGCGAAGACCAGCGTCGCGGCTTGGGAATTTAAACCAACTTACTATGCTGTCTCGACCGAAGACCGCACCATCAACCCCGATCTCGAACGCTTCATGGCGAAACGTATGCACGCGCAGACGATCGAGCTAAAATCTAGCCATGTATCACTGATTTCCCAGCCGGAAGCCGTGGCGAACCTGATTATGAAAGCCGCGCACGTGCCGGGTTACTGAGTTTTACTCCATCATCATGATGAGAACTGGGCGCCGCGTGCGCCCTTTGCTCCTGTATTCGAGGTTTGACGCTGCTTGAAAATTCTCATCGTTGAAGACGAAGAAAAAACCGCCGAGTATCTGCGCAATGGCCTTAACGAAGCGGGCTACACCGCAGACTGGGCGGCGAATGGCATCGACGGCCTGCACATGGCGCGGGAAAATGCTTATGACCTGATCCTGCTGGACGTCATGCTGCCAGAGATGGACGGCTGGACGGTGATGGAGCGTCTGCGCATCCACAGCCAGACGCCGGTGCTGTTTCTCAGCGCCCGTGGTGCGCTGGAAGACCGCCTGCGCGGCTTGGGGCTGGGTGCTGATGAGTATCTGGTGAAGCCTTTCTCCTACGCCGAGCTGCTGGCGCGCATTCGCATCATTCTGCGTCGCGGCCAGCCGCAGTCCGGTGACGTGCTGACGCTGGCGGATCTGGTGGTGGATATTGAAAAATTCCGCTGTGAGCGTGGCGGCAAACGCATCACCTTGACCAACAAAGAGTTCAAGCTGTTGGTCTGCTTCCTGCAACATCCGGGACAGGTTCTGTCGCGCACCTTTTTGGCTTCCCGCGTGTGGGACATGAATTTTGACAGCGACACCAACGTGGTGGATGTGGCGGTGAGAAGATTACGGCAGAAAATCGACGAGCCTTTCGACACCCAGTTAATACACACCATACACGGCGTTGGCTATCGCTGTGAGGCTGAGCCATGAGACGCATCTCCCTCACTTTTCGCCTGGCGGGGCTGCTGGCGGCCTTCTCTTTTGTGGCCTTTACCGTCATGGGCGGCGCGCTGTATTACGCGTTGCGCTATCAGCTGACGCTGAGGGACGACGCGGCGCTGGTGTCGCGTGTCGACCAGATAGGCACCCTTTTGAGGGATCTGGACGCCCGTCAGTTGATCCATGAGAAGCCGCACCTGTTCGCCAATATGCTGGGTAACACCGAGTCGCTGCTGGTGATCCGCTATGTCGGCGGCCCGATCTTGTTAGAGGTCAACCCGCTCAAACGCCCGATCCCGCAGGTCACGCCTATTTCTGCCGAGCAGCGGCTGTCGCTGAATGCGGTGCATCACTCCCAGACAGCCGACGGCACGCCGATGATTTATATGGCCGCCACCAGCCCCTCTTCCAACGATTTAGTGCCGCTGGAGATCATCTCCAGCCGGGTATTGACCGACAGGACCCACATTCTGGATGTGTACCGTAATTACATCATTCTGTTTGCTTCGATGATGGCTGCCATCTCTGTGGTTCTGGCGTTTATTTTTGCCCGTCGCGGCGTCTCGCCGCTGCGCAGGCTGGCGGAGAGAACCGCCAGGATTGGCACCCGCACTCTGTCATCGCGACTGACCAAAGATGATGCCCCGACCGAGCTGGATACCTTGATTGACCAGATTAACGCCATGCTGGAAAGGCTCGAGCGCGGCTTTAAGCAGTTGAAGCAGGTGAGCGCCGACATGGCCCACGACTTGCGCACGCCGATCACCATTTTGCTGGGGCAGACTGAGGTGGGCCTCGGCGCGCCGCGCGAAAATGAGTATTACCGGCGGCTGCTGGGGTCCAATTTTGAAGAGCTTCAGCGTATGTCGCGAATGATCGACAATATGCTGTTCTTGGCGCAGGCCGAGCAACCCGACCTTGAGATTGAGCGTACGCTGCTGGACGCCACGCAGGACATGCGTCGGCTTTGTGACTATTTCGAGGACTTGGCCGCCGACCGGGACATTCAAATCCAAGTCAGTGGCGAAGGCACGCTGTTTGCCGACGCCATGCTGTTACGCCGCGCGCTGGCTAACTTGCTGTCCAACGCGGTGCGCCACGCCGCGCCGGGCAGCCTGATTGAAATCAACGCCATCCCTTCGGCCGAAGGCATGACCATTCAGGTGGTGAATCAGGGCGACACCATTTCTAAACAGCATCAGGAGAGGATTTTCGACCGATTCTATCGTGCGGACTCCGCGCGGCAGAACTCGTCAAACTCCAGCGGGCTGGGCCTGTCGATTGTCACCTCAATCATGCAACTGCACCAAGGCCGCTGCTGGGTGGAGAGCAACCAAGGCACCACTACGTTTGGGCTGTTTTTTCCGAATGCACAGGTGTAAATCCAAAATATGGGGTGTTATCCGCCAAAAAGCGGTTTAACACCCAAAATAATGGAATTAACTCGGTTTACTTAGTTGCCAGCTTCAATAGCACCACGCCGGAGAAAATCAGCAGTACGGCGATGACGCGCATGGGGTTGAGGCTCTCGCCAAACATGGTGACGCCGAGGATGAATGCGCCGATAGCGCCGATGCCGACCCACACGGTGTAGGAGGTGCCTAAAGGGAGGGTTTTCATGGAGATAGCCAGCAGCGCGAAGCTGAGCAGCATGAAGACTAAGGTGACAATACTCGGAACCAGCTTGGTAAAGCCGTGCGACTCTTTCATCGCCGTCGACCATACCACTTCAAACAAACCTGCTAACAACAGATATACCCAAGCCATATTCTGACCTTATTTAATCGCAGGGTCGTCCCTATTCAATGAAGCCGAGTCTCTGGTCGTCCAGTCAGCATAAAACGGTGAGAGAAGAGTATAGATCAAGATGAAGCCGGAGAGAATTGCGAGCCGCATCGCACGGCCCGCAGAGGGAAGTTAGACTTTTTGCACGCTGCCGAACACCAGACGGCCCTGATGGAAGGTGGCTTTGACGTCGGAAACCCGCGCCACGGCTTCAGCGGAGCAGCTGGCGTCAACCAGAATCATCTCGGCATTGTCGTTCACCGCCGGCCATTGGCGAGTGCCGTTGTTGTCCAGCGGCAGCACGTTGCCGGTGGCGATAGCCAGCGAGCGTGTCAGGCCGAACTCGTCAGAGTTGCCATAAAGCTGGGCATAAAGGTTGGCTTTTTCCAGCATGCTGCCGGTGCCAAACGGCGACCAGTGGTCAATCACGCTGTCCGTGCCGGTCATGACAAACACGCCCTTTTCGCTCAATTGCGGCAGCGGCATCGCCAGCTTGCCAATCGGCACGGTGGACGCCACGGTAAACTGCTGGCGGGCCAGCCCGTCTATCACTTCATCCAGCTCAGCATCTTTCAGCGTCGAGAGCGCAAAGCCGTGGCTCAGCGTCACTTTGCCCTTCAGCTGCGGGTTCTGCTCGACGGTTTTTATCATATATTTTACGGCAGCCACGCCGGCCGGTGAGGTTTCATGCAGGTGGATATCCACGCCGGTGTGGGTATCCAGAGCAATCTGGCACATGGCGTCGAGTGACTTCTCCATCGCGCCGTCGACGTTGGTTGGATCCAGCCCGCCGACGTACTGCACACCCATTTGCATCGCTTCGCGCATCAAGCCGTCCACTTTCGAGTGCAGCAGGCCGTGCTGCGGGAAGGCGACGATTTCACAGCTGAAGTCGTTTTTATGTTTTTCCAGCGCGATTTGCAGATGTTCGAGGCTTTTCAAGCCGCTAACCGGGTCGATGTTGCAGTGGCTACGCGCCACCGTGGTGCCTTTCGAGTGCAGCAGGCCAATAATGGCTTCCGCGCGTTGAACCGAGGTCGGCAGAAGCTGTGGGATCAGCACCTGCTCGCGAGCAATCATATCCATAATGGTCTTGCCTTTACGCGGCCTTGGCGCTTCCCACGGGCCGCCGTAGAAGGTCTTGTCGAGGTGAATATGCATGTCGCGGGTGGCGGGCAGGAGCAATAATCCTTGGGCGTCAAAAGCAGTTAGCGTGCTGGCGGCCGCACCGCTGGCGGGTTGAATCGCCATAATTTTGCCGTCTTTTATCTCAAGATGATAAAGGGCCGTCCGGGTGCCGATAATCATCTCCCCTTCGCGCTTGAAACCCTCTTCCAGTCGGACATTGCGCAGCTGGTAGTGGGCGGCGGGCAGAGAGGTGACTGCGTTACTCTCTTCGCATTTAGCCATCGCGTTTTGAGTTGATGCCTGAGCCGAAGCCATGCCGGTCGCCAGCAGCGCGCCTCCGGCGGTCAATTTCGCGGTGTGTGAGAGAAAATTTCTGCGGCTTTGTTGTTGAGTGTTCTGCACGTCGATTTCCTTAATCCAGAGAACAAAAATGACATTACCGTTTCACCATAAAATAAGGCGCTTTCGCTGGCTGCGATATTTGCCACTGGTGGTCAGTGGTAAACGCAATAGTCAGCTCAGCTGGCAGAACTGGCGCAGCTTCTCGGCCAGCGCCAGCTGCGCCGGGGTGGCGTCAGGGCGATAAAACAGTGCCAGCTCGACATTATCAATTTGCGGCAATCCACTCTCCGCGCCCAACACGCGGTGCTCCGGCAGGCGACAGCTGGCGGGCAGCAGGGTCACGCCCAGCCCTGCCGCGCTGGCGGCGACCAGAGCCGCAAGGCTGGCGCTACTGTAACTGATGCGCCAGGGGCGGCCGATAGCATCCAACGCCTGACACAGTTCCTCGCGATACAACCCGTTGAGTGGAAACAGCACCAGCGGCACCGGGTTATTTTCAAACGCCGGGTAAGCCGCGCTGTCCAGCCAGAGCATAGGCTCCGGGCGCGCCGCGTTGGGTTTCTCGCCCTTAATCTGCTTCACCAGAATGATATCCAACTCGTCCTGCTGCCAGGATTTACGCAGTTCATAGCTCAGGCCGCTGGTGACGTCGAGACGCAAATGGGGATGAGTGCGGCTAAACTCGGCCAGCAGTCCGGTGGTGGGCGCCGCAAAGTCCTCCGGCACGCCAAGACGCACCACGCCGTCGCGCCACTGGTCGGAAAGCGCGTCATGCGCCTCGCCGTTCAGCGCAATGATTCGCCGCGCATAGCCGAGGAATCTCTCCCCCTCTTCGGTGAGCAAAACCTGATGAGAGGTGCGTTCCAGCAGGGCTTTGCCCAACATCTCTTCAAGGCGGCGCACCTGCTGGCTGACGGTGGATTGAGAAAGGAACACCCGTTCGGCGGCACGGGTAAAACTGCCGCTATCGCAAACTGCCACGAAACTCAGCAACTGCTGAGGGCTAAACATCGGGTAGCGATTCATTTTATCAATACATATTCGTCTGGCATTCGATTAACCAATAGTATCAATCTGGACGAGGCTGACAACCTGGGGTTGGGTAATAAAGTGCCCCTCGTTGCGCGATTAGCCGACCGCGAGCCCCACAAGCCCTGTTGATATTCCCTAACTATCTTCCAAATTGGGGTTCATAAGGCCCCTAATCCAGATGAGTAAGACGAGCCAGAGTTCATTGTTTACTTATAATTAGCAAAATCTTTGGATTAGAATCCTTTGTTAACCAATGCCATACTTTGTGTTAAGTCTTGCTCATCTGCATAAGGGAACGATTTTGAATAATGCTTATTCCGCAACCCAATTGAACGCCACCGACGCGCTGGATCGGCTGGAGGCACTGTACAACGGTGCCGTAGTAGCACTGCGAAAAGCCATCGGTGACTTTATTCTCGATGGTACACTGCCTGATAACGACGTGCGTTTGGCAGGACTTTTCACCTACCCTGAGCTGAGCGTTAGCTGGGACGGGGCTGCGCAGAATCAGTTTAAGTCTCGCGCCTATGGCCGCTTCCCGCGCGCCGGGAAATACACTACTACCATTACCCGCCCGGAGCTGTTCCGTGGCTATCTGGCGGACCAACTGAGCCTGCTGGAAAGCGAATATAACGCCAGTTTTGTGGTGAAACCTTCCCAGCTCGAGATCCCCTTCCCGTTTGTTATCGACGGCTCTGACCTGAACCTCGATCGCACTATGAGCGCGGCGCTGGCGCAACACTTCCCGACCACCGAGCTGTCGCAAATCGGCGACCAGATCACCGACGGTTTATCCACCTCCACCACCGAGTTCCCGCTGTCGCACTTCGACGCGCTGCGCACCGACTTCTCACTGGCGCGCTTGAAACACTACACCGGCACCCCGGCGGAGCACGTGCAGCCTTACGTGCTGTTCACCAACTACACCCGTTACGTGGATGAGTTTGTTAGCTGGGCCTGCGCGCAAATCGTCGATCCGGCCACTCCTTACGTGGCGCTCTCCTGCGCTGGCGGGGCCTACGTCACGGCGGAAACCGTCAATCTGGAGCAGACGGTCTCTGACTTGGCGTGGAAAAAACACCAGATGCCGGCCTATCACCTGATTGCCGACGACGGCAAAGGCATTACGCTGGTGAATATCGGCGTCGGCCCGTCTAACGCCAAAACCATTTGCGACCATCTGGCTGTGCTGCGCCCGCACGCCTGGCTGATGATTGGCCACTGCGGCGGTCTGCGCGAAAGCCAGCAAATTGGCGACTACGTGCTGGCCCACGCCTACCTGCGCGACGACCACGTGCTGGACGCCGTGCTGCCGCCGGATATCCCAATTCCAAGCATTGCCGAAGTGCAGCGCGCGCTGTATGACGCCACCAAGGCCATCAGCAATATGCCGGGGGAAGAAGTTAAGCAGCGCCTGCGTACCGGCACCGTGGTGACTACCGACGACCGTAACTGGGAGCTGCGCTATTCTGCTTCGGCCATGCGCTTCAACCTGAGTCGCGCCGTGGCTGTGGATATGGAGAGTGCGACCATTGCGGCGCAGGGCTATCGCTTCCGCGTGCCTTACGGCACTTTGCTCTGTGTCTCCGACAAGCCGCTGCACGGCGAAATTAAGCTGCCGGGGCAGGCGAACCACTTCTACGAAGGGGCGATTTCCGAGCATTTACAGATTGGTATCCACGCCATTGGCCTGCTGCGACAGGAAGGCGACAAGCTACATTCGCGTAAATTACGTACCTTCAACGAACCGCCATTCCGCTAAAAACGCCTCTACCGGGGAGGTTTGTCCTCCTCGGTAAATTTCACAATATTTCCACACAATTACTGCCGATCCCTTAGCGCATTCCACCTGATTTGCCGTGTAAAAAAGCGGCGGATAGCGCGTATATTCTTGCTCATCGACCGGGAACCTTTCGGCGATAAATGGGCGGTTTAAACGGATGTCGAGGTGGTTATGAAAAGGCTATTGCTGCTGTTGCTGGCCGCAGGTGCAATGATGTCGGTGGCACAAACTTCTTACGCCTATGGCTATTATGGCCACGGGTATTATGGTCATGGTTATTATCACGGCTGGTACGGCCCGAGGGTGATCATTGGCGCACCTTGGGGGCCTCCGCCGCCGGTCTATTACGGGCCGCCTCCGGTGGTCTATGTGACACCGTCACCTCCGCAAACCTATGTGGAGAAAACCCCTAATTACGCTTACTACTGCCAGAATCCAGCGGGTTACTATCCGCACGTTCAGCGCTGCGCGCAGGGCTGGATGAAAGTGGTGGTTGGCGATTCTGCACCGCGCTAAGCCTGAGTGAATCAATCATGAAACGTCTCTATCAATTAGCCCCTCTGGCGCTGGTGATGGCACTGGCGGGCTGCGTGGCGCCCCCTTCGGCGCCGGAAGTTCAGGTTTTACCAGGCAGCACCAAGAGCTACGGGCAGTTTAGGCAGGATGATATGTTATGTCGCAACGCGGCGCAGAATAGCGTGAGCGGCGGCGCGCAGGCGGCATCTAACAGTGCAGCTGGCACGGCGGCAGCGGGAACGGTGGTCGGTGCAGCGGCGGGCGCTTTGATTGGCGCGGCATCGGGCCATGCCGGGCAGGGGGCGCTGATCGGCGCAGGCAGCGGCCTGCTGGTGGGAAGCGCCATGGGCAGTAATACGGCGGGAATGAGCAGCGACGATTTACAAGATCAGTACGACGTTATCTACACCCAATGTATGTACGCCAAGGGCAATAAAGTGCCGGTGGCTTATAGCTACGATGAACCAAGATCGGGGCAGTCAGAGGTTCCCCCTGATTACCACCCCGCTTCTGATCCAAGCAGCGTGCCACCCGATTATAATGGGGGCGTGCCTGACAGCAACGCGCCGCCAGACTATCGTCCATAAATAATTGATTGCTTGATAAAAAAACTTAAAACTTCACCATGGCGCCAAGTTCAATAACGCGGTTAGGCGGGAGCTGGAACTGATCCGGCGCCCGCAGCGCGTTACGCTGTAACACTTGGAACAGCTTGCCGCGGATCTGCAAATACCATGGGCGTTTGTCCAATACCAGCGTGTCGCGCGACATAAAGAATGAGGTGTCGCTCATGGTGCAGCGCAGCCCATCCTGCCCGCAACGATAGAACACATCTTCCAGATTGGGCGTCTCGCGCCAGCCATAGCTCGCCACCACGCGCCAGAAGGATGGCGACAGGTGCTCAATGGTCACGCGCTTCAGATTATGCACATAAGGCACATCGGCGCTGCTGATAGTCAGCAAAATGATGCGCTCGTGCAGCACTTTGTTGTGCTTTAAATTGTGCAAAAGCACTAGAGGCACGGCATCCGGCGCGCGGGCCATAAACACGGCAGTGCCCGGTACGCGGCGCGGCGGGGATTTTTCGAGGGAGGTGATCAGCGCGCTCAGGGCATCCGGGTCTTCACGCAGGCGGCGCAACAGCCGCGAACGCTCGGTGTGCCAGGTGATCATGACAAGCAGAATGCTCAGCCCCAGCGCCACCGGCAGCCAGCCGCCGGAGAACAGCTTGGTGAGGTTGGCGGCGAACAGCGGGATATCAATCATCATCAGGAATGCCAGCAGCAGCAGGCCCCAGCGCTTCTTCCAGCCCCAGTTTTTAATCGCCACAATGCACAGCAGGATGGAGGTCAGCAGCATGGTTCCCGTCACCACGATGCCGTAGGCCGACGCCAAGTCGCTGGAGTGTTTGAAGCTGATGATCACAATCAGCACCGCCACGTACAGCAGCCAGTTCACCACCGGAATATAGATTTGCCCGGATTCGACGTCGGAGGTGTACACAATGCGCATCGGTGGCAGATAGCCTAAACGCATCGCCTGACGAGTCAGTGAAAACACGCCAGAAATGACGGCCTGGGAGGCGATAACCGTTGCCAGAGTGGCAATAATCAGTAGCGGAACCAGCGCCCAGTCAGGAGCCAGTAGGAAGAAAGGGTTTTTGATGGCCTCCGGGTTGCTCATCAACAGTGCGCCCTGCCCGAAGTAGTTCAGCACCAGCGATGGCGCCACCAGCAGGAACCACGCAATGCGGATAGGCTTTTTACCGAAGTGGCCCATGTCGGCATACAGCGCCTCGGCCCCGGTCACGGCCAGCACCACCATGCCCAGCGCGAAGAAGGAAATGCCTTTGAATTCAATAAAGAAGTGCAGCGCCCAGTAAGGATTCAAGGCTTGCAGCACGCCCGGATTATACAAGATGCCGCCAATGCCCATCACGCCCAGCGAGACAAACCACAGCACCATCACCGGCGCGAACAGCTTACCGACGCTGCCCGTGCCCTTCTTCTGGATAACAAACAGCAGGGTCAGCACGGCAATGGAGATGGGGATGATAAATTTATCTAGCGAAGGCGCGATGATCTCCAGCCCTTCAATGGCCGAAAGCACCGAAATGGCTGGCGTGATCACCCCATCGCCATAGAAGAAACTGCCGCCAACCAGCCCGAGGAACACCACGGTGGCGTACCAGCGCGGGTTGATATCGCGCACCGCCAGCGACATCAGGGTCAAAATCCCCCCTTCGCCGCCGTTATCGGCACGCATCACGTAGCCGATATATTTGAATGATACCACCAGCATCAGCAGCCAGAAAATCAGCGACAAAAAGCCGAAAATAGATCCTTGGGTCATGGTGATCCCAGCCTGGCCGGTCAGACATTCGCGCAAGGTATAGAGCGGACTGGTACCAATATCACCGTACACTACGCCGATGGCCGCCAGCGTGACGGCAGGCAACGGCTGCTTCTTTTGTGCATGCATAGATGAGTGATTCGCAAAGTAAAAGGACCGGAAACACCGGCTAATGTTGGGAGTATAGTACCGACATGGGTCGGTACTGTTAATGATATGTTTCTTTGATGGTTATTTGCGAGCTAAGAAGCAAAAGCGAGGCCGATCATACGGTCCGCAGTTGGGGGTAGCGGCGCAGGATAAACAGGCACCATGCCAGTGAAATGCAGCCCATCGCCCCGCCGACATAGCCCACGTCCGACAGTTCAAGATGCATAATCACCTGATTGCCCAGCAGTGCACCCGCGCCAATCCCCAGATTGAAAATCCCTGAGAACAGCGACATGGCGACGTCGGTGGCATCCGGCGCCAGCGCCAGCACGCGAATTTGCATCGCCAGCGCGATAGCCATCATCCCAATGCCCCACAAAACGGTCAGCGCAGAGATGCTGAAAGCACTGGTCGAGGAGACCAGCAGCAACAGCATTGAAACCGCGATGATAGTGATAGCGCCGACAAAGAACGCCGTCGGGAATTTGCTGCCCATCACGCTAAATAGCGCACTGCCCAAAATGCCTGCTCCGCCGAAAATCAGCAGTAAGAAGGTAGTGAAATCTTCACTCATTTTAGCGACATTCTGCACGAACGGCTCAATGTAGCTGTACGCCGTGTAGTGCGAAGTGACGATCAGCGCGATCAGCAGGTACATCGACACCAGCGCCGGTCGTTTGAACAGCATCGGCACGCTGCTCAGAGAGCCGCTGTGTTCGCTTGGCAGTTTCGGCAGCAGGCGACTCAGGCTGATTAAGGTGATCAGCGCCACGACGCCAATCACCCCAAAGGTAATGCGCCAGCCAAGATATTGACCAATCACCCGCCCGAGCGGCAGGCCGAGCACCATCGCCAGCGCGGTGCCGGTCGCCAGCATACTCAGAGCCTGCGTTTTCTTGCCCGCCGGGGCGACGCGAATGGCCAGCGATGAAGTTATTGACCAGAAAATCGCGTGCGCCAGTGCAATCCCAATGCGCGATACCACCAGCGAGCCGAAGTCCCAGGCCACCACCGACAGCACGTGGCTGAGGATAAACAGGCCAAACACCGCCATCAGCAGCAGGCGGCGCTCGACGTTGCGGGTCAGCAGCATCAGCGGCAGCGACATCAGGGCGACCACCCAGGCGTAAATGGTCAGCATCAGGCCGACCTGCGCGGTTTCCATAGAGAAAGAGCTGGCGATGTCTGATAACAGGCCGACGGGGACGAATTCGGTGGTATTAAAAATAAACGCGGCGATAGCTAGCATGATGACGCGTAGCCACTCGGTTTTGCGCGAAACGTTATGTGATTGCATTGAGATGTTGGCTTGTAAGTGATGGGTTAACTGCTTGTTTAATGACGGCGAGAAATGTCATTTTTTGTGACGAGTATTGTGTTTTATTTCGGCCGGAATGAAAACCGCTAAATCCGGGCTGCGATAAATTTATGCTCCCTCAGAGCAGAAATTCAAGGTAAACCCAGCCAGCGGGCCAGTGCGGTGACCGCGGCGGCGGAGAGGATCACCGCAATCAGCGGCACTTTTCGCCACGCCAGCACCGCCGCCACCCCTACTCCCAGCAGACGCGCCAACCCGGCGAAGTGTTCACCTTCCAGCAGCGTGGCAATCACCGCCACTGAGAGCAAAAGCGTGGTCGCGGCGTCGGCAATCAGTGCGCGAGTATTGTCGGTGAAGGTCATCCGCGATCCGAGCTTGAAGCCGACAAAGCGAAATGCATAGGTGCCCACGGCCAAAAGCGCGATGCCACAAATGATCAATGTGTGTTGATTCATGATTTTTTCTTCCTGATAGCCAATCCGAGCAGGGAAAACAGCACCGGCATACCGACAGGCACAAAAGGCACTGCCGCGAGTGAAATCAGCGCGCCCGAGCAGGCGGAGACGATGGTTTTGGCATTTTTCAGCGCTGGAAGGGTCAACGCCAGCAAGATGGCTGGGAAAACGGCATCAAGGCCGATAGCCTGCGGATCCGGGATAATTTGCCCAATCGAGCCGCCGATAATCACCCCCAGCGGCCAGCAGAGGGCAATGCCCAAGCCGCACAGCCAAAAGGCAGCTTTGCACTCTTCCTTGGTTGGCTGAGACACGCCGAATACTACACTTTCATCATTGACGATGTGGCAGCCCAGCAGGCTCTTGGATTTAGTGCCGACCAAATCTTTCACCGCAATACCAAACGGCAGATGGCGCGCATTCACCAATAAACCTGCTGCTGCGGCGGCGAACGGGCTTCCGCCACTCGAGACAATACCGATAAAGAGAAACTCAGAGGCCCCGGCCAGCACGAAAACGGAGAGCGCCATCGGCACCCAAAAAGGGAAGCCAACGCCGGTTGCCAGCGAGCCGTAGGATATGCCGACAATACCATCAGCCAGACAGACCAGAATGATGGCCTTAATGGTCCCCGATTTCAGTGCAGAAAATTGATGAAAATGCATTTTTCAATCTCATAACGAACAAACAGGCTGTTATAATGAACACATTAAAATCGTTTTACAAGTCGAACGATTGTTCGTTATAACGGTTATCGCTATCTTTATTTAGGCTAAATCTATGATCCAACCCATCGACATTATTGCCAGCTCTCTGGTCAGGGAGCGCCAGCGCACAGGCTTATCACTGGCGGAAGTCGCCAGACGCGCGGGAATTGCCAAATCTACCCTCTCGCAACTCGAGGCGGCCAATGGCAACCCCAGCATTGAAACCCTGTGGGCGCTATGCGTCGCGCTGGAGATCCCCTTTGCGCGCCTGATGGAGCCGCAGGTCAACAAGTCGCAGCTGATTCGACGCGGCGAAGGCCCTGCGGTCATTGCCGAATTAGCCAATTATAAGGCCGTGCTGCTGGCAACCTGCCCGCCGGGATCGCGACGGGATATCTATCTGCTGAGCGCCGAGCCGGGCGCCGATCGCGTATCAAAACCCCATTCGCCGGGATCGGTGGAGCACATTATTGTCACTCAGGGTCAGGCGTTGGTCGGGCTGACGGAGGAGCCCTATGTGCTAAACGCGGGGGATTACATCAGCTATCCGGCAGATCAGGAGCATATTTTCCGCGCGCTGGTACCGGATACGCTGGCTGTGTTGGTGTCTGAGCAAAACTAAACGTTGGACATAAAAAAGCCCGCCATGGCGGCGGGCTTGGGGTAACGCGTTTTCAGGCTGAGGTTTAGAACTGATAAACCAGACCCACGGCGACCACGTCGTCCGTTGAGATGCCGTTGTCTTTGTAGAAGCTGTCGGAGTCATCCAGCAGGTTGATTTTGTAATCAACATAGGTCGACATATTTTTATTGAAGTTGTAAGTGGTACCCACTGACACGTATTTCACCAGATCTTTATCGTTGTCGACATTGGTGGTGTTAGTGTTCAGGTCCTTACCTTTAGATTGCAGGTAAGAGACCTCAGGGCGCAGACCGAAATCGAACTGGTATTGTGCAGTGGCTTCAAAGTTCTGCGTTTTGTTGGCGACGTTGCCGTCATTGTCTTGGGTGGTGCCGTTTGCCAGAGTGGTTTTACCGCCACCGTACATGGTCATGTTACGGGTTTCAGAATACATGGTTGCCAGATACAGGCTGTTGGCATCGTATTTCAGGCCCACGGTCCAGACGTCTGCTTTGTCGCCTTTAGCAGTGGTGCCGCCATTGGTTTGGTCATTAGTACGGTCGGAAGAGGCAAATGCCGCACCCGCGCTGATACCCATACCAAAGTCATAGCTGGTGGACATACCGTAGCCATCACCATTCTGGTGGCGCACGTCACGGCTGTTGTTCGTGCCTTCGCCATTGTTAGTGCCGTCGTTTGCGCCTTGGTATTGCAGCGCGAAGTTCAGGCCTTCAACCAGACCGAAGAAGCCGTTATTACGGTAGGTTGCCACGCCGTTAGTACGGCCAACCATGAAGTTATCCGCAGTGGTATAGGTGTCGCCGCCGAACTCAGGCAGCATATCCGTCCAGGATTCAACGTCGTACACCACGCCATAGTTACGGCCGTAGTCAAATGAGCCGTAGTCACCGAATTTCAGGCCCGCGAAGCCGAGACGCGTGGCGTTTTTAGAAGAGCCACTGCTTTCAGTATTGTTCGCCTGAACGTTATATTCCCACTGGCCGTAGCCTGAGAGTTGATCAGAGATCTGGGTTTCACCTTTGAAGCCGAAACGGGCATAAGACTGGTCGCCGTCTTTTGACGCATCGTCAGAAAAATAGTGCAGACCATCAACTTTGCCGTACAGGTCTAATTTGTTGCCATCTTTGTTATAAACTTCAGCCGAATGTGCAGCGTTTGTAATCAGTAATGCTGGGACCAATAGTGCCAATGCTTTTAATTTCATGATCTCATTCCTTTTATCATTCAAATGAATTTTTTTATATTCAATATAATAAATTTGTATATATTATATTTCCTTCTAATAATAACGACAGAGTTCCCCTTGGTATTAATTAATTTTCTATAAATAGATTTATTATTTATTGCTAACTATTTCTTTTGGCTTTAATTATTTGTTTGGTGAATGTATTTAATTTGAATATTCTAAATATATATTAATTTGCGGCGTAAAAAGACAAAGGCGGGAATTAGCGGTTAAATGTGTCAAAATTTAGGCAATAAAAAAACCCATAACTGATATCAGTTACGGGCTCCACAATTGAGAGAAAAATCACATTTACGACGAGGTCAGAGAGAACTAAGGCTAAAAGTGTTGAACATTTACTGCACTACTACTCGGACTACCAGGAGAAAGATCAGGAATTACAGCTGATGGGTGATGCACAGCTCATTCCAGTAACTAAAGCGTACCCTATGCCGGTAAAAGCTATTTTGTGCGATACCAGGCTGGGTCAACTCTTTCCATTGAAAAACTGCCCATTTCGATACCATATAAGCTTCCTGTAGGGATTAAGGCTTCCATCATGCGCGTGCTGTCCTGTGAAGGTTCAGTGAGAAATGCGGTTAAACATTTATCTTTAACGCGTTGCCAAAAGGTTGTTGATGAAGAAAACGAGTTTTTCTGCGTCATGATGTCGGCCCCTTGCTAAATAAATTTCTGAAAGAGAAATGCGTTTTGCGTCGCTCTTCGTTGAAACCAGTTAACAATGGAATGAAGCAGAAATAAAATGACGATTTCTGCTTTCTATATCTGCGTGATGACTATGAGGATTTAGCGATTTTTATAAAAGGAGAGGACGCGGCGCGGCTCAAAAGTGAAAATAACATACTCGCGGCGGTTCATGCTGATGGTATCAAATTCAGTCATCGGATAATGGCGATGGATAGCCAGCGACTTCTGATTCTCTTTATCGACAAAAGCCACGCCAAGCGCGAAACGATTTTGTAGGTTTTCGCAGATATGGATGAGGAGCTGGGTCAATATCCCTTTGCCGCGAAATTCCCGCCGCACGCTCACTGGCCCGTAGAGGAAAATCTGATCGGCCGGAACCTTGCCGTTACTGACCACGGCGTTGTAAGTCGCCTGCGCCACCCCGTGCTTGGCCAGCTTACCGAGCGAAGTCATTGCTACCCCCGCAATCACCGGCTGTCCGTCAACCTGCTCTTTGCAAACAAAAACGCCGACGCCGTCCTGAAAGGTTTTCAGCAAGGACTCGTCCATATTGCCCTGAGTAAATCCCTCGTTAGCTCGCTGCTCGGAAGAGAGGTTCTCACCCTTGGATTCGCTCAGAATGTGCAGGATCTCCTGCACATCGGCATGACCTGATTTAATGATTTCCATGAACACTCCTGAAAAGGGACTCTGCCGTCAGTATGGCAAAAATCTTACTTTTCAGGCGATCTTTTCAGCGCGGCGGGTGGGGATTTTACGTAATAAATAGCCTGCCAGTGCCAGTAAAAAGAGGGTTGCCTGCACCAAAACGATGGCCGGGCCAGTCGCGGCATCAATATAAAAACTGATGAAAGTCCCGGCAATGGCGGCAATCAGTGACGTTGTCACAGCAACCAGCAGCATTTTAGGCAGCGTTTTGCACAACAGAAAAGCTGTGATCCCCGGCGTGATCAGCATGGCAACCACCAGCACAACCCCCACCGCCTGCAAAGCGGCGACAATGGTTAATGCCAGCAAACAGAGCAGCGCGTAGTGGTAGAAACGCACCGGCAGGCCTATCACCTTGGCTTGTACTGGGTCGAAGCAGAACAGCGTCAGATCTTTAAATTTCACCAGAATAGCCAGCGTTACGCCGCCAGCAATCACCAGCGTTTGCAGCATTTCGCTGTCAGTCACGCCGAGCACGTTGCCAAAAAGTATGTGGCTTAAATGCTGTTCAGTGTTAACGCGGGAGAACAGCACCAGTCCCGCTGCAAACATGCCTGAGAAAACAATGCCCATCACCGAATCTTCTTTCACGCGGCAATGCTCTTTGATGTAGCCCGTCGCCACGGCGCAGAATAAGCCGGAAACAAAAGCGCCAATCACCAGTGGAATGCCCGCCAGAAACGCCAACACCACGCCGGGCAGCACCGCGTGCGAGATGGCATCTCCCATCAATGACCAGCCTTTCAAGACCAGAAAGCAGGAGAAGATAGCGCACACGATGCTGGTCGCCATGGCGGTCAACAGGGCGCGCTGCATAAAGACGAAGCCCATCGGCTCCATCACCAGGTCAAACCATGAGGTCATGAGGCACTCTCCTTGTGCTGCGCCTTAGCTCTGATACGAAAGTGATTCGCCAACCAGCCGTGCTTAGGCGCGAAGATGAAGGCCAGCAGGAAGACGCTGGTCTGAAGGCACACAATCACCCCGCCGGTGGCACCATCGAGGTAGTAACTGAGCCAGGCTCCGACCGCGCTAGTGACGGCACCGATGGCGACGGATAACAGCAAAAGGTGGGAGAACCTGTCGGTCAACAAGTAGGCCGTCGCACCGGGTGTGATCACCATGGCGATCACCAAAATCGCCCCGACGGTTTGCAGCGCCGCCACGCTGCAGGCGCTGAACAGGGTGAAGAAAATCACTTTCAGCCACAGGGGCGATAAACCGACTGAGCGGGCATGGGCTTCATCAAAAAATACGGCAAGCAGGTCGCGCCAGATAACACACAGCACCAGCAGCGAAACGCCGACGATGATTTGCACCTGCAAAATATCGGCGTCGTCGATGCCCAAAATATTGCCAAAAAGGATGGACTGCACGTTCACCGAGGTGGGATTCAGTGATACCAAAAGCAGGCCCAGCGCGAAGAAGGAGGAGAAGACAAAGCCGATGATGGCATCTTCACGCAGCCGGGTGTAATGGCGCAGCAGGGTCATGGAGAGCGCGGCCAGAATGCCGGTGCCGAAAGCCCCAATGGCATAGGGAAAGCCCAATGCGTAAGCCCCGGCGACACCCGGAACCACGGAGTGCGACAGCGCGTCGCCCATCAGTGACCAGCCTTTCAACATTAAGTAAGCCGAAAGAAACGCACACACCGCGCCGACCCCGGCGCTTACCCAAATGGCTTTCACCATGTAGTTATAGTGGAAAGGTTGTAGCAGTAGCTCGATCATTGCACCAGCCTCACTGGCGATGGGCGCTCGGCCACGCGTTCTTTCGCCAGATAGTCAATATTGCGCATTGCGCCGCCAAAGGCGTGCTCTAAATTGGCGTGGGTAAAGGTGGTTTCCAGCGGCCCTTTGGCGATCACCGTTCGGTTGATCAGCACCACGCGGTCGCAGAAATCCGGCACGCTGGCGATGTTGTGGGTCGATACCAGAATCAGGTGTCCCTCATCGCGCAGCTGCCTGAGCAGGTCAACAATGGCATTTTCAGTTTTGATGTCGACGCCGGTAAAAGGCTCATCCAGCAGCATCACGCTGCCCTGCTGCGCCAGCGCGCGGGCCAAAAATACCCGTTTCTTCTGCCCGCCGGACAGCTCGCCGATTTGACGCTGAGCAAGATCGGTCAGGCCGACCCGCGCCAAGGCTGAAGCAACTTGCTTCTTGTCCTCTTTAGAAGGAATGCGCAAGAAGGACATTTTGCCGTAGCGCCCCATCATCACCACGTCACGCACCAGCACCGGGAAGTTCCAGTCGACGTCTTCTGACTGCGGCACGTAGGCGATAAGGTTCTGGCGCAAAGACTTGGCAACGTCCATTTTGTTAAGCGACACGCTGCCGGTGGTCGGGCGAACAATGCCCATAATGGTTTTGAACAGCGTCGACTTGCCGCTGCCATTTACCCCCAGCAAGGCGCAAATCGAGCCTCCTTCCAGCCGGAAACTGGCATCTTCAATCGCCGTGTGGCCATTGTTATAGGTCACACTGACGTTTTCTACATTGAGTTCTAAAGTTTCTGCTGTCATTGGCCAAACCCTTTTGCCACTGTCCCGACGGTGACTTTCAGCAAATCAATATAGGTTGGCACCGGACCTTCGGCTGTCGACAGTGAATCGACATACAGCACGCCGCCATAGGCCGCGCCGGTCTCCTTGCTCACCTGTCTGGCGGGCTTATCTGAAATGGTGCTTTCACTAAACACTACCGGAATATGTTTCTCGCGCACCAAATCAATCATCTTTTTGACCTGCTGCGGCGTGCCCTGCTCTTCGGCGTTAATAGGCCAAAGGTAGGCTTCCTGCAAACCGTAATCCTTCGCCATATAGCTAAAAGCCCCTTCACTGGTGACTAACCAACGCTGCTCGGCCGGGATTTTCGCCAGTCGGGCACGCAGTGGAGCATCTAATTGGCTAATTTTCTCTGAATAATCTTTAGCATTTTTGTCATACACCTCGGCATTGGCCGGATCGTACTTCACCAGAGCGGCGCGAATATTCTCGACATACACCAAGGCATTTTTGGACGACATCCAGGCGTGAGGATTGGGATTGCCAAGGTAAGGCCCCTCTTGGATCGGCAGCGGCGTAATGCCGTCAGTGACCGTCGCGGAGGGCACATTTTTGATATTTTCGAAGAAACGCCCGAACCAACGCTCAAGATTAAAGCCATTCCACAAAATCAGATCGGCGGATTGGGTTTTGACGATGTCACGCGGCGTCGGCTGGTAATCATGGATTTCCGCCCCCGGCTTGGTGATGGATTCAACCGTGGCGGCGTCGCCCGCGACGTTCTGCGCGATATCCTGAATCACGGTGAATGTCGTGACGACTTTGAATTTTTTCTTTTCTTTATCAGCAGCCTGCGCATTGCCACCCAGCAGTGCGACCAGCATGCCGATGAGCATCAGCCGTAACTGAAACGGGGTAAGGCTGAACAGTTTCCAAACACTTTGTTTTCTCTCCATGAAATTTCTCCTGTGTGCTCTTTTGCAGCGTGGCGACGTTTTATTACACAGATATAGCATAGGCTATACTCCTTAGCCAATGCAAAGTTTGCAAAAATTGGTGCTAGCGCCAGCTTGGTTTACAATATCAATCCCTGTCGCCGTAAATGGCGGCGGTAAAAAACCGTTGAGCAAGAAAGAGGCAAGCGTTGTGAATGAAAAGAAGGTGAATCCTTTACTGGATGTTGAAGAGCACGCTCAGGGTTTTTTACAAGTGCGAGAAGCGCATCGCCGCGAACTGATGGACGACTATGTCGAGCTGATTTCGGATTTGATTCGTGAGTTTGGCGAGGCCAGACAGGTCGACTTGGCAGCCCGTTTAGGCGTATCTCAACCTACAGTGGCAAAAACCCTCAAGCGCTTGGCCAGTGCGGGATTGGTGCGTCAACTTCCCTATCGCGGGACTTTTCTGACGCCAGAGGGCGAGAAACTGGCGGCGGAAAACCGCGAGCGCCACAACGTAGTTGAAGCCTTCTTTATCGCGTTAGGCATCAGCCCGGAAACCGCCCGCCTCGACGCCGAAGGCGTTGAGCACCACGTCAGCGATGAAACCCTCGAAGTCTTCCGCCGATTCACCGAGCAGAATAAGAAGTAACTCCCTTCCCCATGCCATTATGGAACTGAGAGCCATGCTCTCAGGTTTCATGCAACTTCCCATTTTCTTGGATTGTGAATGTCCCTGCATCAACAAAACGGTATTTCATTTTCGGATTTTTTGGCTCAAATGATGCTGGTATGATCTGCTTAAAACTACAAAATAACAGGGAGTTATTATGGCATCAGTTCCATTATCAGGACCAGGTTCGATAGTTGTCATAAACAATATGCGGGAAGCGAGACAACGCGGAACATCAAGAAACGCAGCAACTGCAAGCACGTATTATTGGTTTTATCAAAAGGTCAGAGGCCGCGGTCCTTGGGACTACAAACAATATAATCCTTACTGGCAGGACTTCGGAAATTTCAACTTTGGAGCGGCGGGTTTTGCTGCCGGCATTCCGGAAAAAACGCTGTTAATGGGAGCTGGTTTTGCGCAACAGCGGGCCGGTACATCAAAACCAGAATGGGGAAAATGGACCCAAAAACCCCCGTATGGTGATGACCCTACCGATCAACGTAACATTAAATGGGGAATAGAATATGCCATTCAAAATGGGTACTAAATGGCTGCCATGGATTGTCATTGCGGGGATTTTGGTTGTACTGATGGGGTTATTTTTGAATGTCTCAAGCACGGATAACCGAGAAGAGGATTTATTGCAGCGTGCCTCAAAAGTCAGCGACCGTATGTGGTTGTACGTGACGAAAAGTCAAAGCGGTGGCGCAACGGTTCCTACGCAATATCACTTCTATTTAGCAGGTGAACTGAATGGTAGTGAACACGAAATAGTGAAACATCTGGCTGAGGGTGTTCCCTTTCTCTCGGGCACGGGAACTATCTCTGAGATTCGTCGCGAGGCGGATAATCGGGTTGTCGTCGCTTACAGCGGCAAGGTGTTCTCGCTCAGTAACGAAGCGAGCTATGAAGACGGGGGGCAGCAGATCACGGTTAGTCTCAGCTACCACCTCAACTAATCGCAAAATGCCCGCGCAGTGCGGGCACCTAAGGCCCTCTCACTCCTCCAGCCGCGCATCTTCCTCAGCCTGCCGCAAAATAGCCTTGGCCATCCACTGGGTGAGATCTTGAATTTCGCCGTCACCGACGTGCCAGATATCTTTCATCACCATAAACACTTCCGAGCCGTAAATTAGCGAAAAAGCGTGCATGGTGCGCTGTAACGCTGCTGGCGAAAGCCTGTCTTCCAGGGGGGCGAGCACCCTTTTCAAAATCTTTTTGCGGTTGCCGCGTACCAGCGTCTCTTGGGTATCGGGATCGCGACGCTTTTCTGACCATTGTTGCAGAGATAACTGTAAAGCCGCGCGTAAAACGCCTTCATGTTCTAGCATTCGTGGGTACGCAAAACTCAGTAACTCGGCGATACGTTCACCGGCGTGGGCATGCTGCGGATCCCACTCGATGATTGGCCGCAGGCTTTCTTCCACCATGGCGGCGACCAGCGCACTCTGCGTGGGAAAGTAGCGATACGCCGTCGCGCGGGAGAATCCGGCACTGGCGGCCACTTCGGTTAGCGTAGGTAATGCTCCACTTTCTGCCAGACGCATGGCCGCGGCCACCAGCTTCTGCTGGGTGCGGGTCTGGGCTTCGGTCAGGGCTACCGGCGTATGAATAGGAGTCAAGATAGGGTTTCCACCTAGGAGTCTAATGACGCAACTTTAACAAAAAATGCCTGCTGGAAAAGCAAAATCACCGAAATGTAAATTTTATGAGACTCGAGTCTCAAATGTGTATGATGACCTTGCTCTAGTGAGACTTGCGTCTCATTATGCGGGGATATTAATCAAAAAAGGATGTCCTGATGAACGCAAAACAAGCCAATGTTTATGTTGCTACCACCACCGATACCAAAGGCCGGGAACAGGCTTTTGTGGCGGATTTAATCCGCGCGACGGGGGTTAACGTGGTCACGGTCGATTTATCGACAAAGCACAAAACCCATGACGGTCAGGCTGATATCAGTGCCGCCGCCGTCGCTGCGTTTCATCCTCAGGGCATCGATGCGGTTTTCTGTGGCGATCGCGGCAAAGCCATCAGCGCCATGGCGCAGGCGTTCGAAGTCTTTATCGCCTCACGGACTGATGTGGCGGGCTTGTTGGGCCTAGGTGGCTCTGGGGGCACGGCATTAATCACCCCGGCGATGCAGGCTCTGCCCGTTGGCGTGCCGAAGTTGATGGTGTCGACCATGGCTTCTGGCGATGTCTCGGCGTATATCGGCGCGAGCGATATATCCCTGCTCTACTCTGTGACTGACGTCGCGGGTTTGAATCGCATTTCGCGTAAAGTGCTGGCTAACGCCGCGCACCAAATAGCCGGCGCGGTACTGTTTTCTCACCCAGAAAGCCAGGATGACAAACCGGCGGTTGGCCTCACCATGTTTGGCGTCACCACGCCGTGCATTAATAGCGCCAACGAATTGCTAGAGAGCGAATTCGACTGTCTGGTGTTTCACGCGACAGGCAGCGGCGGTAAAGCGATGGAGAAATTAGTCTCCAGCGGGTTGCTATCCGGCGTGCTGGATTTAACGACCACGGAAGTGTGCGACCTGCTGTTCGACGGCGTACTGGCCTGCGGCCCGGAGCGTTTCGACGCCATCGCCCAGACTGAAATCCCCTTCGTGGGATCGTGTGGCGCCTTGGATATGGTCAATTTTGGGCATATTTCCACGGTCCCGGCCAAGTATGCCGACCGCCAGTTTTATGAACATAACGCGCAGGTGACGCTGATGCGCACCACGCCGGAAGAAAACGCCGAAATGGCGAGATGGATCGGGGAAAAGCTCAACGCCTGCGAAGGCGAAGTGCGTTTCCTGATACCAGAGGGCGGTTTTTCCGCTCTAGATGCAGTCGGGCAACCCTTCTGGAACCCCGATGCGTTGAATGCTTTTGCTAACACCTTGGAAAACACCGTAAAACAGACCGCGAAGCGGCGTGTAATTAGGCTCAACTGCAACATCAATGATCCAGAGTTTGCAGAAACGGCAGTAGGACTTTTTAAAGATATTGCTCAACATTAAGGGAAAACCATCATGGCTAAATTTGAACGACAGGCGCTACTGGCAAAATTCCGCGAAATGATCGCGCGTCGCGAACCTATCATTGGCGGCGGCGCGGGAACCGGCCTTTCGGCAAAATGCGAAGAAGCGGGTGGCATTGACCTGATTGTGATCTACAACTCTGGGCGTTATCGCATGGCCGGGCGCGGCTCTTTGGCAGGCTTACTGGCCTATGGCAACGCCAACGAGATTGTGGTGGATATGGCGAAGGAAGTGATCCCGGTGGTAAAACACACGCCAGTTCTGGCCGGTGTCAACGGCACAGACCCTTTCTGCCAGTTCGACAAATTCCTCGATGATTTGAAAGCCCTTGGCTTTGCCGGTGTGCAAAATTTCCCCACTGTCGGCCTGATTGACGGCAACTTCCGCGCGAACCTGGAAGAGACCGGCATGGGATACGGACTGGAAGTGGACATGATCCGCCTCGCTCACCAAAAAGACATGCTGACCACGCCTTACGTATTTAGCGCGGCGGACGCCATCGCCATGACCGAAGCCGGTGCTGATATCATCGTGCCGCACATGGGGTTAACCACCGGTGGCAATATCGGCGCGGGCACCGCGTTGAAACTCGAAGACTGCGTACCGCTGATTAATGACTGGGCCAAAGCGGCGAAAGGCGTGCGCGAAGACGTGATTGTGCTGTGCCACGGCGGACCGATTTCTTCTCCACAGGATGCAGAATACATCATGCAGAACTGCCCGCAGGTTGACGGTTTCTACGGTGCCAGCTCAATGGAGCGCCTTCCGACCGAGGTGGCACTCACCGAAACGACGCGTCAGTTCAAATCATTGACTCGCTAAGGTTTTAGTGACTAAAAGCCCGGTGATTGCAGCTATCATCGGGCTTTTTTATGTCATTTTTGGCGCTGATTAAGGTCTGGCGTCCGCCGCGCCCGGCCAAATCCCTTCACACAGGATTTTGGCGCAGCCGATGCTTTGCTGGTGGCGAGCCGCCGCGTCGCCCGGCTCCTCCTTCATTTGATCTAGCATGCCAACAAAGCAGCGCGCCATCCACCGTGCCGACAGGTCTTGACGAAACAGCCCGCTCTGCTGGCACCCGGCTAACAGGCTGCTAATGGCCTCAACCAGCGCGATTTTATGGCTATCGCCAAATGCCTGCTGGGTCAGCGCCGCGTCTTGAGTCAAGAAATTCAGCAGCTTGCGAAAATGCAGGGCAATGCGGTCAATAACCTGATTGTCCGGCGTATTGGGCGCGAGCGACAGGCTAGCCATCAAGGCATTGAAGCGCTGGTCAAAATCTTGGTTGGGGGTTTGTTGTGTCATGGTGGACCTAATTATGGGACGGGTTTGCAGCCCTTCTGTCTTTCAATTTATATCGCTATGCCGTTTGCAATCGGTGCAGTTGGGAAACGTCCACCACCTGCCTCGCCTGCCACAAATCATAATCATTCTGCATGCCGAGCCAGACATATTCAGAGCTGCCGATCACTACCGAGAGACGAATGGCCATTTCAGGCGAAATATCGGACTTCCCGGCAAAGATCCTCTGAACCGTCGAGGGCGCAACCCCCAACTCTTTCGCCAAGGCACGGGTACTCAGGTTTAACTCTTCCATGGTTTCTTTCACAAGAAGCCCCGGATGCGGTGGGTTATGCATGGTGGCCATTAATGATAATCCTTATCTTGGCACAACAGAAAGTGGCATCTTAAACCAAGTTATTGGGCAATTACTTCTATTTCCTCGCCATCCCTATCTCATTTCGCGCAACTTCATAGCAACTATTGTTGTTTTACAACTTTCTAACCTGCCTTTAATAATCGAACCCATACCGTAGTCAGGGAACATAAGGACAATAACGAGATGGGTTACCGATTAAGTCTGCTGGAAAAAAGTCCAATCGATGAAGGTGAGAGTGCCAGCGGTGCGCTGAAACGTACGCTGGAATTGGCGCAGAAGGCCGAGCGCTGGGGCTATCACCGCTTCTGGCTGGCAGAGCATCACAACACTGACAAGCTGGCTATTTCCTCGCCGGAAGTGGTGATTGCCTGGATCCTCGCCCACACCCAGCGCATTCGCGTCGGCTCGGGCGGCGTGATGTTGCAGCACTACAGTCCTTACAAAGTGGCGGAAAACTTCAACGTCCTCTCTTCCCTCGCGCCGGGCCGGGTAGATTTAGGCGTGGGTAAAGCACCGGGCGGATTGCCGCTCTCTACTCGCGCGCTGCAATATGCCGTGGATCCGGCCCTGAAAGGGGATTTTGCCGATCAGCTGCGCCTGCTCGACGACTGGCTAAATGCCAAGCCGAATGACACTCAGGGCGATACCCTGCTCGCCACGCCGCTGCCGCCGCAGACTGCCGGACGCTTCCTGCTCGGTGCCAGTGAGCAGAGCGCCCGTCTGGCGGCCAGCCTGAACTGGAACTTTGTGTTTGCCGCGCATTTAAATGGCGACCAGACCGAAATCGGCCGCGCCCTCTCAGCTTACACCCATGACAGTCAGGGGCGTCGCGCGCTGCTGGCCGTGTCGGTGATTGTGGCGGAGACGGCAGCGAAAGCCGAAGAGCTGGCCGCAGACAAGCAGGCTTTCCGGGTGATTGGCAGCGACGGTCAGAGCGTCACCGTGGGCAGCGTGGCACAGGCCGAGGCTTACATTCGCCAGTCCACCGCCGCCTCGCACAAGATTGAAGAGCGCGTTTCGTCGATTCTGACCGGCACCGCCGAGCAGGTGCACCATCAGCTCGAAGAGCTGCAGGCGCGCTATGGCGTGGAAGAGTTTGTGATCGACACGCCGCTGGCTCAGCCACAGGCGCGTTTGGCCTCGCTCGAACTGCTCGCCGCAGAGAGCCGGGCGCTGGCTTAGGGGGGTAACACATGAGTCAACGTATCCGTCTGGCCCGAGAAGATGAGGCCGCCGAGCTGCATGGCCTGCTGCAACGCGCTTACTCGCCGCTGCTGAAATTGAACATTCACTTCACCATTACCCGCGCCAGCGTGGAGGACGTGCGTGAGGTGATCCGCAATGAAACCACCTATGTGCTGGAAACCGAGCAAGGCATCACGGCGACCCTCACCACTCGCTTTCCTTGGACGCCGACCAGCAAGAAAGAGTACGCGCCCTGGCCTTTCGTCCACTGGTTCGCGGTGGATGAGAATGCCAAAGGCCACGGCTATGGCGGCCAGATCATGACGCATGTCGAAAATACTTTTCTGCGCGACACCCTCAAAGTGCCCGCCGTCTACCTAGCGACCGCCATTCGCCACCCTTGGCTGACGGCGCTCTATCAGCGTCGCGGCTATGAGCCTTTCCACACGGCGGTGAATCCGCTAGGGGTGGAACTGGTGTACTTACGCAAAATCCTCAACACCTCGCTCTATGAGGCGCAGGCGCAAAAAGAGTTCGTGCGCACCGTGCCCGAGGCCAAGCTTTTCGTCTAAATGCCGTTTTAACTTATTGATCTCTGGGAAAACAATGAACCTGATTAAACCCACTATCGGGCTAACCGCCCTTTCGTTAATGGCGCTGTCTGTCAGTTATTCTGCCTTTGCCGCCGATGAAAAACCGCGCAGCGGCGGCTCTCTAACCTGGGGCGTAGAAACCGAACCCAATACTTTCAACCCGCAGCTTAACGGCCAGTCGAAAGCCGAACTGATCCTGCGCGTGGCCTATGAATCCCTGCTGGCTCGCAAGCCAGACGGCTCCTATATTCCGTGGTTGGCCAAGGGCTACAGCCTGTCTGACGACGGCAAAACCTACACTTTCACCCTGCGCCCTGACGTCACTTTCTCCGACGGCAAAAAGTTTGATGCCAACGCCGTGGCGGAGAACTTCCGCCATGCGCAGGACCCGGCGTACTGCGCCGGTTCTAGCCTGTGCGCCATTGCCAGCCGTATCGAGAGCGTCACCACTCCGGATGAAAACACGGTGGTGATCACTCTTAAGCAGGTGTACGCGCCCTTCCTCTCTTTCGCCGCCGGGCTGAAATTGCTCTCTCCGGCCTCGTGGTCCTCTCCGCAGCTTAAAGCCGGTGGGCCGGACTTGGCGGGCACCGGGCCGTTTATCCTCAAGCGTTATGAGAAAGGCCAGCAGGTCGAGTATGTGAAAAACCCGGCCTACAACTGGGCGTCGGCCAATGCCGCGCACCAAGGCCCGGCCTATCTCGACAGCGTGACTTATCGCTTCCTGCCTGAATCCTCAGTGCGCACTGGCGCGCTGCTTTCTGGTCAGGTGGACGTGATTGAGGGGATTTCCGGCAATGACGCCGGAGAATTCAAAGATAACCCAGACTTCACCTACCAACATGCGCTGAACACCGGCACGCCTTACTCCTTGTTTCTTAACGTGACTTACGGCCCAACCCAGGAAGTAAAGGTACGCCAGGCGCTGTTGCAGGGGCTGGATGTCGGGCCGATTTTGCAATCTATCTATCGCGGCGAGCGCACGCGGGTGTGGGGCATCACGTCGCCAGTAGACCCGCTGTATGACAACAGCCTCGACGGCAAATATGGCAATAACCCGCAACTCGCCAATTCACTGTTGGATGAGGCGGGCTGGAAAACCCGCGACGGCGAGGGCTTTCGCACCAAAGACGGCAAACGCCTGAGCATTGAGATCATTCAGGCGCAGGCCACGGTGCGCGACCAGCGCGATGTGCTGCTGCAAGCCCTTCAGGCGCAGGCTCGCCAGCGTTTGGGTATCGAACTGAAGATTCGTTATGTCGACTCCGGCACCTACACCGATGTGCGCAATACCGGGCTGTTTGGCTCGATTGCTAACTCGAACACCGACACCGACGGCATTGATATTGAAAACCACTACCTGCCAGTGAAAGGCGGCGGTGCCATCAACTATAGCCGTACCGATGCGCCAGAAATCGCCCCTTGGCTGCACGGCGCGGCGCAAACCCTCGATAACGACAAGCGCAAAGGCTTTTATGCCCAGTTGCAGGAGTTTGCCATCGTGCAGCAGGCCTTCGCCATCCCGCTCTATGAGCCGGAAGACCAGATTGCTGCCGCGTCTTACGTCCACGGTGTCAGCTTTAGACCTTTCAAGCAGATGCCTGAAAACGCCTATGACGTCTGGCTGAGCGACCATTAAATCGCGCCGAACTGAACTGTAAGTGAACCAAGGAGCCGCCCGATGACTGTTGAAACTTCACTCGATACGCCTCGCCGGTGGCGCAGCCCGCCGAGATGGCGCGCGCCGCTGTTGTGGCGAATTCTACGCCGCATTGGCAGCGGCGTTCTGGTGCTGTGGGCGGCGGTGAGTTTGTCCTTTATCAGCGTCTATCTCGCGCCGGGGGATATTGTCAGCCTGCTGATTGGCGAGCAGGTACGTACCCCAGCGATTGAGGCGGCGATTCGCGCCGAATGGGGGCTGGATCAGCCGCTGTGGCTGCAATATCTGCACTATCTGTGGCGGGTGCTGCACGGCGATTTCGGCCGCTCTTACCTGCTCAATATTGATGTCAGTTCACTGGTACTTTCACAGCTTTGGCCGACGTTGAAACTGACCGGCGCGGCGCTGCTGGTCAGCCTGACCTTCGCCGTGGCGATGGCGGTGCTCACCGCTAACCGCCGCCTTGGCCGCCGGATTGCCGGGTTCTTCGAGCTGCTGCTGGCCTCGACACCCTCTTTCTGGCTGGGGATCGTGCTGCTGTTTATCTTCAGCTTTACCCTGCGCTGGTTCCCGGTCGCCGGGGATCGCAACTTCTCGGCACTGGTATTACCGGCGCTGTCGCTGGGCTTGGCGCAGGGTGCGGTGGTCGCGCAGGTGCTGCGCCGGGGTCTGGAGGACGCGTTAAACGAGCCTTTCGCCTTGACGCTGCGGGCGTGGGGGCTGGGTAATTTGACCATTCGCCTGCGCCACGCGTTGCGTCACGCCGCGCTGCCCGCCGTCACTCTCACCGGCTGGCTGATTGGCGGGCTGCTCAGCGGCGCGGTGATCACCGAACAGGTGTTTGGCCGCCCGGGGCTGGGCAAAGTAACGGTGGACGCCGTGCTCGGCAAAGATCTGCCGGTAGTGCTCGCCGTGGCTATTTTCTCGGCGCTGGTTTACGTGGCGATGAGCACGCTGGTGGATATTCTCTACCTGCTGATTGACCCGCGCCTGCGCGACCAGCCCTCTTCACAGGGAGGCGCGTCATGAGCCTCTCCCTAAGCTTACAGCGCCGCCGCAGTTGGCCTTCAACAGGATTAGCAGTGGCAGCTCTGTTCCTGATTTTAATACTGCTGGCGGTGCTTTTTCCTTCCCTTATTAGCCCATACGATCCGCTGAGCGCTGACCCGATCAACGCCCAGCTGCCTCCTTCGGCCGCCCACTGGCTGGGCACCGATCAACTGGGGCGCGACGTGTTGACGCGCATTATCTACGGCAGCCGCTATTCGATGTTAATCAGCATCGCGGCGATGGCCGTCGCGGTCACCGTCGGCAGCCTGCTCGGGCTGTTGTCCGGGCTGGCGCGCGGCGCGCTGGATGAGTTTATCAGCCGCGCGGTGGATGTGATCTCCGCCTTTCCCGACCTGCTGCTGGCGCTGATGCTGATTGCCTTCACCGGCCCAGGCACCACCAATCTGATCTTTGCCCTAGGCGTCGCTTCGATCCCCCGCTTTGCCCGCGTGGTGCGAGCGCAAACCTTCGTGGTGATGTCCTCAGGCTATGTAGAGCAGGCGCGCACCTTCGGCCTGACTCGCCGCACGCTGGTCTGGCGGCACGTGTTGCCCCACGCCATAGCCCACGTGCCGGTGCTGGCAACCTTGGGTTTAGGCACGGCGATCATCGGCACGGCCGGGCTGAGTTTCCTCGGCATGGGGCCGCAGCCACCAACGGCCGAGTGGGGATTGATGCTGGCCGAAGGGCGAAATTACCTGCGCAATGCCTGGTGGATTGGCGTCTGGCCCGGCGTGGCGATCACCCTCACCGTGGTGGCAGTCAACACCGTCGGCCGCCACTGGCAGGCGCGTTTCGAAGGGAGACAGGCATGAGTCAGGAACTCTTTATTGATATTCGCAATTTGACCGTCAGCTTCCCCTCGCCGCAGGGCCGCAAAGTGGTGGTGCGCGGGTTAAACCTGCAATTGCAGCGCGGGCAGTCTTTGGCGCTGGTGGGAGAATCCGGCTCGGGGAAAACCGTTACCGCCCGCTCGCTGATTGGGCTACAGGATGAAAAAGCCGAGCTGACGGCGGACCGTTTTATGATTAATGGCCGTGACATGCTGCGCGCCAGCCAGCGCGAGTGGCGCGGCGTGCGCGGCAGGCAGATTGGCTATGTGCTGCAAGACGCGCTGGTTTCTCTCGACCCTTTACGGCGTATCGGCCAGCAACTGGGCGACGCCCTGTTGGCGCATCCGAGCGAGGGCAAAATCGACCTGCGCAAGCAGAGTCTGCAACTGCTGGCGTCGGTGGGCATGCCGGAGGCGCAGCGCCGCCTGAGCCTCTACCCGCATCAGCTCTCAGGCGGATTACGCCAGCGCGCGCTGATCGCCACGGCATTGGCCGGTAAACCCGAGCTGCTGATTGCCGATGAGCCGACCACCGCGCTGGATATGACGGTGCAAAAGCAGATCCTCGACCTCCTTCAGCGCCGCCGAGACGACGGGCAGGCGCTGCTGCTGATTAGCCACGACCTGTCCGTCGTCGGCCAGCTGGCTGACGTTGTAGTAGTGATGAAGGATGGCGAAGCGGTGGAGCAAGGCGCGACCTGGCAGGTGCTCAATGCGCCGGCCCATGAGTGGACTCGCCAGCTACTGCGCGCCGCGCCGACGCCCGAAACTAAAGGTTTTCGCCTCTCATCCCCCATGCCGGAGCCCCTTCCCCAGCGCCAAATTGCAGCCGGTGAGCCGCTACTGCTGGCCCAGCACTTGAATAAATATTACGGCGAGCATCAGGTGGTGCGCGATGTCAGTTTCCAGCTTTCGGCGGGAGAAACGCTGGGCATCGTCGGCGAGTCTGGCTCGGGTAAAACCACCGTCGCGCGCATGGTGCTGGGGCTGACCGAACCGGACAGCGGCCTGATCCAGATTGAAGCGCAACCGTGGAGCCACGTGGCTGAGGCTGAACGACGCCTGCGCCGCAGCCGAATTCAGCTGATTGCGCAGGACCCGCTCAGCTCCTTCGACCCGCGCTATACCGTGGAGAAAATCATCGGCGAGAGCCTCGACGCAGCGGGCATTTTCGGCGCGGCCCGCCGCCAGCGCGTGTTACAGCTTTTGGATGAAGTGCGCCTCGGCGAGCATTTTCTCCAGCGTTACCCGCGTGAACTCTCCGGCGGGCAGCGTCAGCGCGTGGCCATTGCTCGCGCCTTCGCGCCAAACCCTGCCTTGCTGGTGGCCGACGAGCCGGTCAGCGCGCTCGACGTTTCCGTGCAGGCGCAGGTGCTGGATCTGCTGGCCGATATGCAGGCGGAGCATCACACCGCGCTGCTGTTTATTTCACACGACCTTGGCGTCATTCACCATCTCGCCGACCGCGTGCTGGTAATGAAAGACGGCGCGGTGGTCGAAAGCGGCGATGTCAATCGGGTGTTTAACCATCCGCAGCACCGCTGGACTCAACAACTGCTGGCCGCGCTGCCCGGTCAGGCGGCCTAGCTCGAACAACATCAACCCAATATTGAGGAAAGCGTCATGAGCAACAAGAGACAGTTACGTTTGGGGGCGATCATTCAGGGCGCGTCAGGGAATATGTCCGCGTGGCGCCACCCGGACGCGGTGGCTGACGCCAGCATCAATATCCAGTTCTGCCAGCAGCTGGCGCAAAAGGCCGAACAGGGGAAATTTGATTTTCTGTTTGTCGCCGATGGGCTGTATATCAATGAGAAGTCGATCCCGCACTTCCTCAACCGTTTTGAGCCTATCACCCTGCTGTCCGCGCTGGCGCTGGTGACGCATAAGATTGGTCTGGTGGCGACGCTTTCTACTTCTTACAGCGAGCCTTTTACCGTGGCGCGGCAGTTCGCTAGTCTGGATCACCTCAGCGGCGGCCGCGCGGGCTGGAATGTGGTGACTTCGCCACTGGAAGGCTCGGCCAAGAACTTCTCGCGGGATAAGCACCCTGAGCACGACGAGCGTTATCGCATCGCCAGTGAATATGTCAGCGTGGTCAAAGGCTTGTGGGATTCTTGGGAAGGCGATGCTTTCGTGCGCGACAAGGCCAGGGGGCAATTCTTTACGCCGGAGAAGCTACACACCTTGAACCATCAAGGTAAATACTTCTCGGTGCAGGGGCCGCTCAACGTCGGGCGCTCGCCGCAGGGCCAGCCGGTGGTGTTTCAGGCCGGAGCCTCCGAGCAGGGCAAAGCCTTTGCCGCCGAGGCCGCCGACGCGATTTATACCCGTCAGGCCACGCCGGAGCTGGCCCGCGAATTCTATCAGGACGTCAAACGCCAGCTGGTTGAAAACGGCCGTGACGCCGATGATATCCGTATCTTCCAAGGCATCAGCGTGATTATTGGTGACAGCGTCACCGACGCCGAGCAGAAATATCAGCAAACGGCCCAGCTAGTCACCGCCGATAAGGCGCTGGAGTACCTAGGGCGCTACTTCGAGCATTATGATTTTAGCCAACATCCGTTGGATGAGCCTTTCCCGGACATTGGTGATTTGGGCCAAAACAGCTTCCGCAGCACCACGGACTCTATCAAGCGTGACGCCAAAGCGCGCGGATTGACGCTGCGTCAGGTGGCTTTGGAAGCCGCCACCCCGCGCCCGACCTTTATTGGCAGCGCCAGCGACGTGGCCGATGGTCTACAACACTGGTTTACCAGTGGCGCGACGGACGGGTTTATCGTTCGCGGCGGCACGCCAACGGCTTTCGACGATTTTGTCGAGCAGGTGATCCCACTCTTGCAGCAGCGAGGCTTATACCGCACGGAGTATGAAGGAGAGACGCTGCGCGAGAATTTGGGCCTGCGTGAGCCGGAAAACCAATTTGCCGCAAAGCCGGAGGCTGAAGTTCGCCAACTGGCGACGGTGAAATAGCCGCCAGTTGGCACATTTCAACCACCCCTGACCTGTAACCAACTGAAAATATCTTCGTTGAAGATGACGTGAATTGTGGCGGGAGTTTTCTTAACAACTAATTAGCAATTAAAGCTAAAGATCTAAACAAAAATGGGTGTCTATTGGAACGGTGCCGGTGAATAAATCAGAGTGGCCATCAACCTCTGTTTATTGACGACATGCTCTGACTAACCGATGTAGAACCTAACCTGATGAGGGGTAAGTCCATGAAAGATTTAGTGAATGATATTATATCCATATTTAACCCCAAGACGGTTACGCCTGTTTTAGTTCGCACAGGATTATCGCATCGTGAAGTCGCGTCCTTGCAGGCCGTCGGCGTAGCAACGGTTTCTTGGGCAACGTCCATGGAAGAGCTGAATAGTGCATTTGTTAAAAAGGCGTTAGACGCGGGTGCTGTCGGTTATCACATTACTAATGTGGAATCGCACAAACCGGGTAAGGAAGATCAACACGTCATGGCCGCCACCGCGACCTTCTATCACATCAATCATAAAGCGGCCTATGGCTAATGTTGCAGAACAGTGATGACGGAATTAAAAATGCCGCATTCCAGAAATGGCGTGCGGCATTTTTTTTGCCCGGATTTACCAGACGTAGCGCACGCCGGTGAGTTTCTCACTCAGCTGCCACAGCCGTTTGGCCGCCTCGGGGTCGATGGCCCATGAGCTTACGCCGATTTCTGCGCCGTCCTCGGCGGCCGGTGGAGCAATGTCTGCATCGTCACAGTAAACACCGCCTTTGCCCGCCAAACTTGGATGGGTGGCGCACCACACCGAGGTTGCAGCGCCCTGCTCAACGGTTTTGAATCCCGCCTCTTCAGTGGTTTTTACCTCTCCATTCTCATTGAGTGCGCCGACGCGTTGATAATCGCTCTTTTCCATATGGCGGGTTAACGCGGTAAAAATCGCGCCCGGGTGCAGGGAAAATGCGCGGATATTATGCGCCTCGCCGAGCTTATCCAGCTGTAAGGCAAAGAGTACGTTGGCGGTTTTCGACTGGCCGTAGGCCAGCCATTTGTCATACGGGCGCTGATTGAAGTTAGGATCGGCGAAATCCACCCCAGCAAAGCGATGCCCGCGTGAAGAGACGCAGACCACGCGCGCGCCGTTGGCATTTTTCAACGCGGGCAGCAGGCGCGCGGTGAGTTGATAGTGGCCGAGATGGTTGGTGGAAAACTGCCACTCGTTGCCCCGTGCGTCACGATGCAGCGGCGGTGCCATCACCCCCGCGCTGTTAATCAGAATATGCAGTGGGCGGCCCGTTGCGAGGAAACGCTCGGCGAAAGCGTCAATAGACGCGGGGTCCATCAGGTCTAAGAAGTCCGTTTCAACATTGGGAATGCCTTTTAGCGCCTCTTTAGCCTTTTCCACATCACGGGTGGGAACGCGGACCTGCGCCCCGGCCTCGGCCAGAACGCGCACCGTTTCCAGCCCAATACCAGAATAGCCGCCAGTCACAATCGCATTTATGCCAGTGAGGCTGCGTTGGCCCAGCACCTCGCTGGCGGTAGAGTTTTTGTCGAATCCAGAATGCAGTGGTTGTTGTTGAGTGGTCATAGAGTCAGTTCCAATGTGGTTGAATCGCAAGACAACCCCGGGGTCATCGGTTAGCCGACAACCCATCATGCTGGATATTGCTCAGACTAGGAATGCATTAACGTCCCGAATACTGTCGAGATCGTCTGATTATTGAAATGTGGCGAGCTATTTTATTTATTCACCCAAATCCCACACCGACGCATGCGCATTTAACGGCGCGACGCCGCGGTCGGCGTAGTGCTTCAACTCGGCGATTTGGCTTTGGAAGAAGGCTTTGGTCTTGGCGTTCAGCTCTGCGCTGTTGGCGATCACCTGCTGGAGGTGGCGCAGCACGTGGCTCACTTCCCACTGACCGTCTTGCAGTTGGTGCTGCTCAAAGACTTGCTCCGACTGCTGCTTAATGCCCCGTGCGGCCATCATCGCGGCAAGGTCGTCGCGGGTGATCAGCGTGCGAATATTACAGTCGTCGTGGTGGGCAAACAGGTTGTACTGGTTCTGAATGTGCACTGCGTAAAGGTGAGCCATCTGGTTGACGTCGGTGACGCGCGTATCCCACTCGGCGTAGCAGAACCGCTTGGCGACGCGGCGGGCTTTTTCAATGATGCGCGCCAGCACGTCGAGGTTTTCGAAATACCAAGAGGAGTGCGCCACAATGACTTTATCAAAGTACTTAGGTGGAAATTCAACGGCGTCTGACAGGAAGTCCGTCTCGAGATGCACGCTGATTCGGCTGCCCACCGGCGAGGAAGTGAGCTTGTCGAGAGACTGTGCGAGGGTGTAAGGGCTGCCGTAGTCGCCGCTGGCGATATCCAGCGCCACTACCTGCCCGTCTTCGCCCACCAACTCCGCTAGCACGGCGGTGGTGTCGCCCTGCCCGCAGCCAATCTCAAGGATTCGCTCATTCGGTTTGATGGCCCAGAACTCCGCCAGATTCAGGCGATGACCAGTCTGAATCGTTTGAATTTTAGGGTTAGTAGAGTCTAACAGCATGGTGCTTAAGATCTTCTCTATCATGCAGTGCGCCTGTGTGGTGGGAACAAAGGATGGAGGAATAAGCCATGAAAAGGTTATCCGTGCGGCGAGTATAGCTGATATCTTCCGTGCATTATGACGCCATTACGGCACTTCGCGGAGTCGACCCATGGACCCACTTTCAGACGTACTTTCCCAACTCAGTGCCGACAAAGCTTATGTGGTCGGGCTGCGCACCGGCGGTGACTGGGGGATGCATTTCCCGCCTCCCGAAAACATCAAATTCAATGCCGTGGTCGAAGGCAGCTGTTGGCTAACAGTGGAAGGAGAATCCACCCCTATTCAGCTACAGCGGGGGGATTGCTTCATCCTGACCCGGCCGAGAGCCTTCACGCTGACCAGCGCCTTAGGGATGAAAACCGAAGATGCCGTGGCGCTGTTTCGCCAGTCGGTCAAAGGCATGTTGCACTACGGCGCTGAGCAGGACTTTTTTATGATTGGCGGGCGTTTTAATTACGGTCAGGAAGCCCGTTTATTGCTCGACAGCCTGCCTTCGGTGGCGGTAGTCAATGCCAGCACGGATTCGGCGCCGGTGCTGCGCTGGGCTCTTGAACTGTTGGCGCAAGAGGTATCCAGCCCGTCCCCCGGTGGTGCGATGATGGCCCAGCAGTTGGGCAATATCATGTTGATTCAGGTGCTGCGCCAGTATCTGGGAAGGGAGCAGGACAGCCCGACGGGCTGGCTGTTTGCCCTTTCCGATTCAAGAGTCAACGCCGCGCTGGAGGCTATGCATGCTGAACCGGAAAAACGCTGGAGCGTGCAGCAATTGGCCGAGGTGGCCGGGGTTTCCCGTTCAACTTTCGCCTTGAATTTCAAACAGAAAGTCGGCTTTGGGCCTTTAGAATATTTACTTCGCTGGCGGATGCAGTTGGCGAGTCGGCGCCTGGCCGCCAGCGATGTGACAGTTTCTGTCGTGGCGCAGTCGCTGGGATATGAGTCGGACAGTGCTTTTAGTAATGCGTTTAAGCGAGTGATGCTCTGTTCGCCGCGCGAATACCGCGAGCGTCAGCGGGGCCAGTGATGGCCCCTGCTGAGAGCGTTTCGACGGAATAACCTAGGCAATAGGAATGTAATATTCGCAGGTAATGCCATTTTCGCTGGCGGTGCGGGTGTACTTTTCCAAATCATGCCCGAGGCGGAACTGCAAATCTTGCGTCGGTAAAAACACCGAATACATATATAGAATGAAATCGTTAAGGCGATCCAACTCGTGGGTGTAGTCGAATTTCAAATAGCGACCCGCCGGGATCACTATCTGTTCCACTAGCTCGTCGCAATCCCCCTCTCGACTCTCTTCGCCGAGTTGGCGCGCCACGGTGTAGAGCATGTCCATGCCCATCACCGATTCCACTTCGTCACTGGCCCGGCAATCCGCCAAACCCCAAGCCGCACGGTCGAGGCAGGTCGGATCTTTCAGGTAGTGATGCATGGCGTCGCGGTGCACATGGTTTTTTGGATTGAATAACGCTTCAATCGGATAGCTGTGGCGCTGGGTTTTGCCGACAAATGACATCTCCGGCAGCTCGATAATTTCATAGCTCGGCGCAGGAAATTCGTCGATCAGCAGCGGCGCGGTGATGCCGCCCATATTCCACTCGGCGTTGCGGCGAAACACGGCGGGCGTCTCGGCAAAGTTCTTCTTAAAAGAGCGAGTGAAGGTCTGCTGCGAGTCATAAGAGTAGTAGAGCGAGATATCCAGAATCGGCATATTGGTCAGGCGCAGAGCAATGGCCGCCATGGTCAAACGGCGATCGCGGATGTATTTCCCCAAGGCATAGCCCGTTTTGCTTTTAAACAGGCGTTGCAGATACCACGGCGAGTAGCCCGTTTTCTTCGAGGCTCTCTCCATGGTCAGACGGTCATTCAGATTAACTTCAATCCAGTACAGCAGCTCTTTGATCAGCTGGTCGTGGAAATCAGGTTTTTCGATGTTGTACAAATTGCGCTCCGAACTGTCCTGATGTTTAACGTGGATCCCAGGCTTTTCGCGCCGGAAATCGACTCTATAATCGTCATCAATCAATGGGTGCTAGAAGGTAAAAACAACTCTTTTTCAATCGCGCGGTTTAAGTTGTAAGCCACTTTTTCCCGCGTTAAACCCAGCGACTCGAGGCGCGACATACCGTCGAAGCTGCTGGCTAAGCCAATTAGCCGCCAGGCAATGTCCTGCGCGTCATCCGTCGCCGTGAATTGACCGTTTTGTAGCCCGGAATGGATGACATTAGTGACTAGCCGATGCCAGTCGTAGAGTGAACCGGCGAAGGCGGCTTTCATCAGTTCATCTTGTTCGCTCAACAGCATGGCTTCTCGCCACAGGCGGATGGCCTGTAGGTATCTTTCATGTTTCGCATCAATGAGATAGAGCTGTAGCCGTTCCAGCGCAGGCAGGTGACAGCTGGTGGCTTCCAGATCCCATTGCAGTTCACGCATCACCAGCGCATAGGCTTCTGCCCGCAGGGATGCCGCGCTGGAGAAGTGGTGATGCACCTGACCTGAGGCGGTGCTCGCTTCACACGCTACGCGTCTCACCGTGGTGGCGGCTAATCCTTCATCCAACGCCACGCGTGCGGCGGCCTGCAAAATGGCGGCCTGCCTGTCCTGTTTACAGAGATAAACCAAGAAATTACCCGTTTTAAAACTCGGTGGGGCAAGCATCATGCCAAAAGCTGGACGCCTGTTCAAGTTTTGAGAATGTTCGTTCACATTCTGTCTTTGACGATAAATGCTATCTCTGAGGTTTCTTTGCCATCCAGCCGTGGATCAGCAAGGATTGGAAGAAGCGCTGCGGCAGTTCAAAGCCTGATTGGCTAATAAGGCGCTCGGTTTGCTCCGGGGCCAGTAACAACAGTCGTTGGCTAAGCTGGTTTCTGATTTCCAGCGGGTCGCGCTCGGTTTTGCTGGCTACAGAGTGCATGGCTGCCCAGCTAATGAGCTGGGCGTCAAAGCCTTCAGATGCCATATCTCCGGCGATTTCGGCGCAGATCATTCGCCCGCCCGCCGCCAGTTGGTCATTTACCTGCTGGTAAATACCCAAACGATCGGCGTCCTGAATAAAGTGGGCGACCAGCAGACACAGCGCAACGTCATAGTCGCCGCTCACCGGCACGTCGCCCAGATAACCTTCGATCAGAGTGCATCTTTCACTCAGCTCTTCGCGCTGCAACTTCTCTTGGCAGACTGCCAGCATATCTGGGGAAGGATCGACGCCGGTGAAGTGCCAACCCGCATGCTGCTTGGCGAGCCGGGTGATTTCAGACCCCGTCCCTACTCCCACGCAGAGAATTCGCGCCTTTTTCGGCAGGTCGCGCAGCAACACGGCAATCAACATATGCAGGTTATTGGCAATCTCATTCAGACTTTCATTATAGGCGTCGTACTGGCGTGAGAATTCGCCGTTGAAGATGTCATTGGTGTTGTTCATGCGGGATCCTTGGGTTGGCAGGCGTGCGTGGCTGACCGATGCGCGGCGAAGTGCTGATGAAAATCTTTGGAAAGCTCGGCCAGCGTGACTTCACCCAGCCGGGCGATCAGCAAGGCTTCGGCCTCGCGGCTGGCGGTATCTAATGCCTGATTGACCACCTGCTCGACCAGACAGCCGGGGGATTCGTGGCGATGGGTTAAGGCGATAAGCGCGGGCTCACCCACCGCGCGCCAGATTTCCGCCAAGGTGATCTGGTTGAGGTCGCAGGTTAAGGTCCAACCGCCGCCGTGCCCTTTCACCGAGCTGACATAGCCGCGTTCGCGCAGCCCCGCCATGGTGCGGCGGATCACCACCGGATGGGTGCCCATCATTTGTGCCAGCAACTCAGAGGTGACGGGCGTATTCTGTTCGGCCATGTGCAGCAAGAGGTGCAAGATGCCGGATAATTTACTGTCTCTTTTCATGTAACTTATAATATTACGTTTGCAGTGGCAGTCAATCCGGGCGACGTTAAATTTTTATTTCATAGAAACTTCTTCGGAGAACAAGATTGTTGCAGAACGGGAATACGGGCAGTATGGGCGCAGCCTTACACAATAATAAATAAGGGATTTCAATGTTCCGCAAATCGACTCTGTTGACCTTACCTCTGCTGGCCGTGTCCGTTCTATTGTTAACGGGATGCCCTCCAGCACCCGACCTGACCCAGTGGCAGCGCCCAAATACGGATATTGACGGCGTGCGCGTTGCGATGGGGCAATGTGGCGTTAAGCTGCCTGGTTCCGACATTCCCAAGACCGACAATGAGTCAGTGCTTTATTATCAGTGCATGGAAAATCAAGGGTTTACCCGCAAAGACGGATTCAAAATTTGTAGTGTCCGCGTTTACCACGATACCCAAGCCTGCCGTGAGCAGGAGCAGGGAAAGCCTCTCAGCCAGAGCCAGCTCGACGCTCTGCCTTTTGTGGCTGACAGAGGCTTCCACCCAATGAGGCCTGATTACGCCGAAGTAAAGTCTTCCTTTATCACCTGGCGCAAGGCCGGGGCGTCGAAGCACTTCGACGAGCAGATTGAGAATGACAAGCTGGCCGAGTCGGTGATGTATCAATGCGGATATCCGCACCCTTTAGGCTCAGTCCCCAATGTGCCAACGCTGCGCAAAGCCGCGGGCATCCAGCAATGTATGCTGGATAAAGGCTTCGAGCCAAAAGGCGAATTGATGCTGGTGTGCCGCAATTACCCGCAGGTGAGCGGGTGTCAAAAATCTTAACTTGGCGTTGTGGCCATGGCTGTTAAATATTCATGGCTGCAATAGAGCGCGTACAGGTACAGAGGTGATGCAACCCGCGCCGAGCCATGCTATAACTCCCTCCTCGCGAAAAATCGGCGCTTAGGTGCCGACACATACGTCGAGAGTGATCCAACGCACTCCTCGGCCAGCGTTCTAAGGTCTGACTCCCGGTCAGGCAGGTCAATGGACTCAGCTTTATGAAGGCTGAATCTGAATGTCGACAGGAACGCGTTATGAATAAATCACTTATTGTTATTTACACTGCTATTGCACTTGATGCCGTGGGCATCGGCCTGATTTTTCCTATTCTGCCCTCCTTACTCAAACAGGTTACCCATAGCGACAATGTTGCCTTCTATATTGGCATCCTGACCGCGCTTTATGCCGTGATGCAGTTTGTTTTTGCGCCGGTGCTGGGTGCGCTGAGCGATCGCCTTGGGCGCAGGCCGGTGCTGTTGCTCTCCCTCGCCGGTGCCGCGCTGAATTATCTGCTGCTGGCATTCTCTTCCTCCCTTGTTTGGCTGCTGATTGGCCGAGCCATTGCCGGGATGACCAGCGCCAATGTCTCAGTGGCCATGGCCTACATCACGGATATCTCGCCGCCGGAAACCCGCGCCCGACGCTTTGGTCTGTTCAATGCCATGTTTGGGCTGGGTTTTATTATCGGCCCGGTTATCGGCGGGGTTTTGGGCGATATCCGCGTGCAGCTGCCGTTTATGGCCGCCGCCGCGCTTAACGCTGCCAACTTCCTACTGGCGCTGTGGGTTTTGCCGGAGTCGCGCAAAGCCAGTGCGGGGAAAATCAATCTCGCGCTGCTTAATCCATTACGCCCGCTGCGCTGGGTTTGGTCGATGAAGGGCCTGATGCCGATTGTGATGACTTTCTTTATTTTGAGTGCCACCGGCGAGGCTTACGGCATCTGTTGGGCGCTGTGGGGACACGACGCTTTTCACTGGAACGGCTTGTGGATTGGCTTATCTCTGGGAGCCTTTGGCCTGTGCCAAACGCTGGTACAGACTTTTCTGCCCGGCCCCGCCGCCAGGTTTTTTGGCGAGCGCGGCGCGACATTGCTGGGAATTGGCTGCGCCTGTCTTGCATTGGTCGGGCTGGCCTTGGCTCAACAAGGCTGGATGGTGTTCGCCATTATGCCGCTGTTCGCGTTGGGCAGTATGGGCACCCCGGCCCTTCAGGCACTGGCGACACGGCAGGTGGAGGCCGACCTGCAGGGGCAATTTCAGGGGGTATTGATGTCGGCGGTGAGTTTGGCATCTATTGTCGCGCCACTCTTTTTCTCTACCTTCTATTTTGCCGTGCAGCACCACTGGCCCGGCGCGGTCTGGCTGTCTGTGGTGGCGATTTACCTGATTGCAGTTCCGCTGATTTTCCTCGCCACCCGACGAGCCGCCCCCACGCCGGAAGCCGCTGACAAGGTTACTTGATAGGCATTTGCTCAAGGTCGGCTATCAATGACGGGCCCGTCGGTTTCCAGCCTAAACGCTGCTGGGTGAGGTCGCTGGAGGCAGACATATCGTGGGTGACAAAGATATTCATCCAGCCGAAATGCTCGGCCGCCTCGTGCGTAGCCAGGCGTTTCACCGGCAAATTCAGCACCCGGCCCAGTGTCTCGGCGAGGGTTTTCATTGGGATAGCAGGCTCGGCCACGGCGTTATAACGGCTATTGGTGGCGTTTTTCTCCAGCGCCAACACATAGAGCCGCGCCGCATCGCTGATATGCACAGCGGACCAGCAGTTTTGCCCTTCTTCGACATAGGCCGAAACGCCCTTCTGCAAAGCCAGTTCAACCAGCGGGGTGATTAAACCCTGCTTGATAGGGTCATGAACCTGCGACAGTCGCACCACCGAGACGCTGGCGCCCTGCTCGGCGGCCTTGATGCCACCCAGCTCTGAGGCTTTACGCGGGTTGGCGTGATCAGGATTGAAGTTGTCCTCGCTAGCCAGCGTATTGGGTTGAAGTGCGCCCAGCGCGACACCCGAGGTGATAATCAGCGGGCGAGATGACCCCGCCAATTCTCGGCCCATGGCTTCTATCACCTGACGGTCACTTTCACAGTTGGCTAAAAACGTCGAGAAATCGTGATTGAACGCGGTGTGGATCACGCCATCGGCCTGACTAATGCCGCGACGCAAACTGTCTAGATCGTTAACGTCGCCATAATGTGCTTCCGCCCCCGAGGCCGCCAAGTGGTGCGCGCCCTGCTCGCTGCGGGTTAATCCAAGTACCTGGTGGCCCGCGGCGATAAGTTCGCGGGTGACAGCGGTGCCAATAAATCCGGTCGCGCCGGTGAGAAAAATACGCATGGTGAATTCGCCTCTGGTTGGGTCAGGACTTCAGCGTCCCGTGGCCTTTACTCTAGATTCTGCTCGCTGAACGATCTATGCTGGAAAGTCGCTATTTATCGTCCCATCGTCCAATGCCGTGGAGCTTAATGTGGATCCTTTGTCAGAACTGCTCTCCTTGCTCAAGCCCCAGAGCTATGCCTCGGGGGGCGTGGCGATAGGTCGCGAGATGGCAATTCAATGGCCCGAACATGCTGGTATTAAGTGTTACGCCGTGGTGTCTGGGCAATGTTGGTTATCCGTCGAAGGCGCTGAGGGGCCGATAGAGCTGAATGCGGGAGACTGTTACCTCCTGCCGCCGGGAGCGCCTTTTGTTATCGCAACAGATCTGCAAGCCGCGCCGATAGACTTCGCTATTCTGCGCGAGGCGCGGCTTTTAGGCCAAAACGTGCTGGGGGGTGGGACGGAGGCGTGTTTTCTGGTCGGCGGCCACTTTGTGTTGACCGGGCTTCATGCTGATTTGCTGCTCGGCTCCTTGCCGCCCGTGGTGCATATTCAGCAGGAAGCCGATAAAGCGGCCATGCGTTGGTCGCTGGAGCGAATGGCGCTGGAGGTGCGCGAACCCCAGCCGGGCGGCAGCCTGATCACCCAGCAGCTGGCGTATATGATGCTGATCCAGGCTCTTCGGCTTCATCTGCACGACGGAAAAAATAGCGGCGTTGGCTGGCTTTTTGCTTTGGCGGACAAACAGTTAAGCACCGCGCTGGCCTGTATGCATAACAACCCGGAGCATCGCTGGACTTTAGAGAGTCTTGCAGCACACGTCGGCATGTCTCGCTCAGCTTTCGCTAAGCATTTTAAAGACATCGTCGGCAGCGCGCCGATTGAGTACCTGACCCACTGGCGGATGCTGCTGGCCTGCGATCGATTAAAAAACTCAGCAGATTCAATCCCGCGCATCGCCACGTCCCTCGGCTATGAGTCCGAAAGTGCATTTGGTAAAGCTTTTAAACGCGTTATTGGCTGTTCACCGAGACAGCATCGGTAAGTTATTTAACTTTTAACGCTACTGCTTTTTAGTATTGCTCCGCATCATTAAACTAATGTATAACCTTTGTAATACCAAATGAGATTTTGGCTAAAGTTTTTGGTTAACTCCTTAACTTGTATTTATTTAGGTGCAAGTTATCTGCGTGGAAAAATTAAGGCTTTAGTTCCATCGGCTTTTAGGAGTTATTAATAACCTACTGTAATGATATAGAATTAATAAAATATTACATTCAGATTAACAATGCCTCCTATCTTACGTTATAACTCTCATAGCAAATCACTCTGCATTATTTCCTATGCTACTGAACCTTTACTGGTAATATAAAATTCTAAGTAATGGCAAATTGCTGAATTTTAAGTTCAGCACTTTTTGCTAAAAATGGATTTGGCCGTATTGACGGTTTTTTATAAAGCAAGCAGTATCCTCTTCGCTAGGATTAGTTATTTAAATGTCAGCTATAATCCAATTAAATAATCTTCTATAGGATTAATATGAAACATCTTAAAAAGATCGTTCTTGCTTCTTTGTTAGCTTTTACAACAACAGGTACCTTCGCAGCTGATTTGGTTAAAGGTAAAACGCTTACCGTTGCCATTTCACCAAACTCGCCACCGATGCTGTTTAAAGATCAGAATGGTAAATTGCAGGGCGTTGATCTGGAAATTTTCACAGATTATTGCAAAGCGCGCGGCTGCAAAATTGAAACCAAAGAGTATGACTGGGATGGCATGTTAGGCGCTGTTGCTAGCAAACAGGCTGACGTCGCCTTCTCTGGGATTTCTATTACGGATAAACGTAAAAAGGTGATGGATTTCTCTGACTCTTATTATGAGAACTCCTTTAACTTAGTCAGCCTGGCTTCTAAAAAGCTGACGATCACTGACCTGTCACAGCTGAAAAAATACAGCATCGGCTACCCGCGCGGTATGGCTTACACTGATTTAATCAAAAGCGACCTTGAGCCGAAGGGTTATTACAACGTTGCTGATGTGAAGTTATATCCTTCTTATAACGAAGCAGTTACCGACCTGAAAAACGGTAATCTGGACTTGGCATTCATCGAAGAACCAGTTTATGACAACTACCGTTTCCACCAGAAAATGCCTCTGGCTATCAGCTACTCGTTCAAAGGCGTCGACCATTTGGGCTTTGCATTCCAACAAGGCTCGCCAATTCGTGACGACTTCAACGCATACCTCAAGCAATTGGGTCCGAAGAAGCTGGCTGCCATCATGGATAAATGGTTGAAGTCATAATCCATGTTCGCTAAAGAACTTTTCGATATTACTGGTCTGTTATTGCACGGCGTGGCTTATACCTTTTATATCACACTCACCTGCTTTATAACGGCCTTTATTTCGGGACTGGTAGTCGCCGCGCTGCGGCGACTCACTGGCCGTCGAGTGAGTTATATTCTTGATTGTCTTGTTTTCCTTATTCGCGCCGTGCCGGTGTTAGTCCTGTTATTCTTAATTTATTTCGGCTTGCCGAGCTTTGGATTAAGCAGTCCGCCGTTGGTGGCCATGAATCTGAGTTTAGGTATTATTGGCGGTGCTTATATCTCTGAGGTCTTTCGCGGCGCGCTGGAATCGGTCGAGGAAAATGAAATAACGGCAGCCAAGGCTATGGGCTTTAGCGATTTACAAATCACTCTGTATATCGAATTCCCCCAGATGCTGCGTTTTTCAATTCCCGGCGTGATGAATGAACTGACCTCTATCCTGAAAAATACCCCTTTCGCCTACACCGTAGGAATAACGGAAATTCTGGGGCAGGCCAAAGCATTGACCGCCGCCACCATGTTAGGAATGAATATTTATCTTATTTGTGGGGTTTTATATTTCATTATTTACCTATTCTTCGTTTTCATTATGAAAAAAACAAAAAATAAATACGCGGTTGAACAACAGCCGGGAGGAATACGTGTCGATATTACAAGTGTCCGATTTGGTGAAGCAGTTCGACGGCAACCGGGTGTTAGATGGCGTGAACCTTGCTATCGCCGCCGGTGCGACTCAGGTCATTATGGGGCCTTCCGGCTGTGGCAAAACCACGCTCATTCGCTGCCTTAATTTGCTGGAGCGACCAACATCGGGCCAAATCACCTTTCATGGCGAAGAGTTGTTGGGTAAAGAGGTGGATGTGCGTTTATTGCGCAGCAAGATAGGCTTTGTTTTTCAGAGCTTTGCGCTCTATCGCCATCTTAGCGTGTTAGACAATGTGACGCTGGCTTTGCGCAAAATTCAGGGGAAACACAAAGAGCAGGCGCGTGCTCTGGCGCGGGAGGAGCTGGCCTATTTTGAGATGTCGGCACACGAGAAGAAGTTTCCGGCACAGCTGTCTGGCGGGCAAAAGCAGCGCGTGGCGCTGGCGCGAACGCTGGTGATGAAGCCTGAAATTGTGATTTTGGACGAACCTACTTCCGCCCTCGACCCTCTGATGAGCCAGGAAGTGGCGCTAATAATTAAAAAGCTCGAGAGCCGCAAAGTCACCACCGTTTGCGTAACCCATGACATAGCTTTTGCTAATGAAATCAGTGATAACGTCGCTTTTATGTACGGCGGGAAAATTATGGCGCAAGGCTCGGTGAGCCAACTTGCCCATTCCTCCCCCCTTCCTGAAGTGCAGCGATTCTTTCGGAAAATGCGCTATGAGTGACAGCATGCTCAGTTTCTACCACGATTTTCTCGACCAGTGGCCACTGATCTATTTAGGCATTTTGGCGACGGTTAAGCTGACAGTGGTGATTTCCGTCACCGGTTTCCTGCTGGGCGTGGTGGTCTTCTATCTTAGCCTGAGCAAAAATAGCCGTCTCGCTCGCTGTGTTGAAGCCTATAAATCCTTTTTCATCGGCACGCCGCTGATCTGCATTATTTACATTCTCTATTATGGGCTGCCGACCCACGGATTCAGGCTGTCTCCCTTTGAAGTGACGGTGCTGGGCTTCACGCTAAACATTGCGGCCTACAACGCGGCATATATGTTGACGGCCTACAACGGGCTAGACAAAACCCAGCTGGAAGCCGCGTCGGCACAGGGTTTTAGCCGCTTGCAGATCTACAGCTATATCATTCTGCCTCAGGTGTTGCGCACCTCCGTCCCGGCATTGACTAATCAGGTGATCCATAACCTCAAAGACAGTTCTTTGGCGTTTTTGGTGCAGTATCCCGAGCTGTTTGCGCGCATGCAGGAGTTGGCGGCAGGCAATTTCGAATTCTTCAAAACCTATTCGTTGACGGCCGTGTTCTACATCCTCATGGCGTCCGTTATCTACTTTTTCGCCAAAAATATTGAACGACGGGTGCAGCCGGTTTAGCGAGGTCGACATTGGTAAAAATGAAACCTGGACGCCGGAGTTTTGGCGCTAAATCCCAATGGCAAAATCCCGTCAATCCTCGACGCGAACAGGCCGGACGGCAAACCTCTGGCGCTGTTCGAATCTGGTGCTATTTGTGTCGGATTAGCGGTCGGGTTAGCCGAGAAAATGTTTTACCAAATTTCGTCGCGCTTTCCAGCAAAAAGCCCATTTTTTAGCCGTAAAACATTCATGCCCGCTATGAATTTCTTGTTTTGAGATCTCATACCAACTTTCTATCACCTATTTTGTTTTACTACCCAGTATTAGGAAATGTTACGAAAGTGATTTCGTAATGAAAATAAAATAGCTGATTGTAAGGATGCTAACATGAAAAGACTGACCACTTTTTGCCTCGCAGGACTTGTTTCATTTAATGCGTTTGCCTTGACTGGCAACGATGCCACCACCAAACCGGATCTCTACTATTTAAAGAATGACCAGGCCATCAATAGCCTGAACCTGCTGCCACCACCACCGGCAGTGGGCAGCATTGCATTCCTCAATGACCAGGCGATGTATGAGCAGGGCCGTCTGCTGCGTTCAACCGAGCGCGGCAAACAGGCCGCTGAAGATGCAAACCTGAGCGGAGGGGGCGTGGCGAATGCTTTCTCCGGTGCATTTGGCTCACCGATCACTGCCAAAGACACGCCGGAGCTGCACAAGCTGCTGACCAATATGATTGAAGATGCCGGAGACCTGGCCACGCGTGGCGCGAAAGAGAAGTACATGCGTATCCGCCCGTTTGCCTTCTATGGCGTCCCGACCTGTAATACCACCGAGCAGGATAAGCTTTCGAAAAACGGTTCTTATCCTTCCGGCCATACTTCTATTGGCTGGGCAACGGCGTTAGTGCTGACTGAAATCAACCCGCAACGTCAGGATCAAATCCTGCAGCGTGGTTATGATTTAGGCCAGAGCCGCGTGATTTGTGGATACCACTGGCAGAGTGATGTGGATGCGGCTCGAATCGTCGGTTCAGCAGTTGTGGCAACGCTGCACACCAACGACGCTTTCCAGCAGCAACTGAAGAAAGCCAAAGAAGAGTTCGCGAAACAGCATAAATAAGCGTCTTTTGCTTCTTGCAGGACAAAAAAACCGGCCTGATAAGCCGGTTTTTTTACAGGGGGCTGAAAGCGAATCAGGCGGCTTTAACCGCACCGGACTTTTTAGGAGCTGGCGCTGCTGCGGTTTTTTCAGTCGTTTCTTCCAGTGATTCTTCAGTTTCAGTCACCGCCGGATCTTCCGCCTTCGCGACAGGAGCTTTCATGGCTTCTTCTTCCGGCAGCTTGCTGGTACGCAGGATGTACTGAACGGTATCTTTTTGCTCAGCCAGACGCAGGGCGATATTTTCTGCCAGCGATTCATCAATTTCCAGTTCGCTTTGCAACAGCCAGTCAGTAAAAGCATCAGCCATATCGAGCATTTTGTCGTAAGCGTCCGCTTCCTTCTTATTGGCAAATGTCATTTTTTCTTCACCTTTTCTGACGACAACAAACTTTGTTTCAACAGCCATGACTTGCTCCTTATACTGTAATTATATACAGCATACCAATAATCAATGCAGGATACATCATCCAGCCTGTTTTTTATAATACGGAACTGGCGGGAATTTCTTACAGATATTCTCTTCACCCACTCTCAGGGTGGCGAGTCAGGCCGGGAGTGGCGTGACGTGGTGAATAAGCATGGTGGGGATGTGACGGTGACGCCTCTGCCTGAAATAGGTATTCAAGGGAATACTCACTTCCCGTTCTCAGATCTGAATAATGTGCAGACCGCGCTGGACCCGCATATTCAATCCGGCGAGCTGCGAGAAGTATTAACCGATTATGCAACAGTCACTAAGCCAGTATCCATTTTGTTCCCCGATCGTTGCTACCTCTCCCCTAAGGTCAGGGTGTTTATAGACTGGTTCTCTAAGGTTTTTGCTACCAAGTTTCAATCTTAAGGGTGATGCCCTTCTTAGGAAAATAGGTGGTGTATCACAACCTATTTTAGTTACAACATACAATAAGCTCAATGAACCTCAACTGTGCATTCGGCATGTTCAGTGAAAAACCATCACTGCTTATCAGGAATAGAAACGTGTAAAAGCCTTACTAAAAAGCTTCATCACAGCCGAAACTGCTCAGCAATAACCTTCTCAAGTGCCGACACCGCTTGGGAAGAGTCGGTGGAGGGAGAACGCAGTAAGTACACTTCGTAAGTCGGGACTTTGGGTAAGTTTTCTAGAATACGCATCGTCGGTTTTACCCGCGCGCGATCTATCAGGCTGATACCTAAGCCGGTTTCCACGCAGGCTTCAATTGCACTAGAAGAGGGACTGGTGAGGAGCACACGCCAGCCCAACTTTGCGTCAGAAAGCGAGCTAGTCATGGCTTCACTATAGGGGCAATGGCTGGCGTGCAGTGCCAACGGCAGCGGGCTTTCCGGCGTGAGCGCCATCCCCACTCCTCCCACCCACACCGGCGTAGTAGCCATCAGCAATAAACCCTCGGAACGTGACCCCGCGGCACAAACCGAAATGGCAATATCCAAACGCTCCTGCCCTATCAGGTTCCTCAGCGTGAAGCTGGGCGCGGTCGTGATTTCCAGCACAACATCGGGATAACTCATATTAAAAGTCGGCAAGATATCGCGGATCACATAGGCCGCATATTCATCAGGCACGCCCAGCTTGATGTGGCCTTTTAGCGGCGCGGTACGAAGCTCATCGAGGATCTGGTCATGAGCCCGCAGCAGGCTGCCGGTGGTTGCCAGTAATCGTTCGCCCAACGGCGTGAGGATCACCGACTGGTTATCGCGGTCAAACAGCCTGCCGCCCGCAATCGCCTCCAATCTTTGGATATGCACGCTCACCGCCGCCGGGCTTTTATTCACCTGCGCGGCCGCCGCGCGAAATTGGCCTAACTTCGCCACGGCGTGAAAGGTGCGCAGTAGTTCTATATCTAAGGTTGAAGACATCATTTTGTTTTTATAAACCACTAGGTTAATTTATTTCGTTTTATTGAAGTACATCGTTTCTCTAAGATCAAGCAAAAGAGAGGCGAAAAAATATGCTAAATCACCACACGACAAAGATTCTCCCGGCAAAATCTGACAAAAAGGCCCTCACTAGCACCCTCTCACTTTTGGCTTGCGAAGCCCTGTTGGTGGTTGCCTGGAGTTCAGGGTTCGTCGGCGCAAGGTTCTCCATTGATTACACTTCGGCTTTTCTTGTGGTTTTCTGGCGCTGCGTGCTGGTCACGGTGATTTTGTTCCCCTTTGTTATTAGCCAGTTGCGCCGTACGTCGCTTGCCACGATAGCGCTCAACGCGGGCATTGGCCTGCTGGCCATGGCGGGATATCTGGCGGGAGTAGTGAAAGGCATTGAGTTGGGCGTTTCCGCCGGGCTTGCGGCATTAATGGCCGATCTTTTACCCATCGGTACCGCCCTGCTGGCACTGATCTTTATGCGGCAAAAACCAGCTAACGTGGTCTGGATCGGCTTGTTATTGGGCGTCGGCGGGGTGCTAATGGTCAGCTGGAGTAGCCTGTCGTGGAAGGCGGTTCCCCTGTGGGCCTATGCTCTGCCGCTACTTGGTATGCTGTCACTGGCCGGAGCGACCTTGCTACAAAAGCAATTTCAACCCTCGGTGCCTTTGAATCTCACCACCACGTTGTGGCTACAGAGCGCAGCGTCGTCGCTGGCTTTTGCCATATTCGTGGGGATGCAAGAGCCCTTGCTGCCGGAGATTTCGCGCGGATTTACCCTCAGCGTGTTATGGACTGGGCTGTTTTCAACTTTCGGTGGCTACGGGCTTTACTGGTTCTGCCTGCAACGCACCTCGGCGGTGCGCGTCACCAGCGTCCTGTTCCTCAGCCCGCCGGTCACCCTGCTTTGGGCATGGGCGATGTTTGATGAACCCCTTTCATGGACCATGCTGGCCGGAATGGCAGTTTCCCTGCTCGGAATTGGGATGGTTATCAAGGGAGATTCAAAGATCTCCCGATTTAAAGCGCGTTAAGGTAATGAGTGCACTACTCAAAAGGAGTCCCAACAGTAGCAACATTAAGGGTGTCTCCTTCTGGAGTGAAATCTGCCTGCAAAGTACATGCAAAAAATATCAGAAAAGAGAAAGCAAGAGGTGTTTTTTTCATATCTTTTCTAGTTTTTCTATAAGTCTCTATTGGAATTAACAATATTTAGTACATAATCCTTACTAAAATTCCCAGCTGGCGCAATCATACTACCGTACATTTTCCCCTTGATATTTATTTTTACAACCCCCAATATGGCAGGAGTGCCATATACCTCAATGCAGTTATAATTGTTGCTATCTCTTGGTTTCATTTGTTTTACTCTCCACTCAGGATATTGACAATTGCGCAAAGAGATACCAGCATCATTTGGTGTAACGAGACCTATGCCGTCTGTCTGATGGTTTCTACCATGGACAACCCCTCCACCTAAAATATATATTCTAGAGAGATAGGGCACGTCAATTACTGCGCTTTCTAGGACCTTGCCATCAGGAATATACTCAGCCTTTGAACTTAAAATGCTGCATCCGGAAATACTAAAAATAGACAAAGTAAATATAATTTGCAGTATTAACATATTCATTTTAATGGTTTGAAAACCATCCCTCCAAAGAAACGGTTAATAAAAAATGATAATTTCTTACTTGGTTTTATTAAATCATCAACCTTCCCCCAAGAAAACAAACTTAGATGCACAGTCTCATCTTTTGACTGTGTAACAGGGCCATCCCATACAATCCAGTGAGTTGGCACGGTGAGATTTGAAAAGCGTCCACCTTCAAGAAGACCATCATTAATTAATGTTACGACTTTGTAACCTTTTTCTACATACTTATTTAAATCTTGAATCCCCTTTATACCTGCCTGAACGAGTCCGACATTACTATACGCTCTTTCATAACCAGCTTTTTCAAACCAAGTCGTCAGCATTTGCCACATGGTGATCCCCGCCACAGGGGAATCAAGCGCGTCAAAGCTGAATATTGCATTCTCAGAATCCCTTAATCCAGCCAGTGTCATCCAATCAAGACCAGAAATATCTCCATAAAAATGGCCAGCCGGATGGCGACAACCATCACCCGGGGAAATCTCTAGTTCACCAATCTTAGTTTTACCGTATTTCCATAGTTCATGAGCTGCCTGTGCATATACATCCGGCCGGTCATTTTGGAGGCAATAAAAAAATACTGCAGGGCCACATACACTAGCACTAGCCTGAAATGGATAAGACAGATGATAAAATCGGTCATTTATATCAGACTCAATTAACGACTTCTCAAAAGGATCCCTCGGACTTCCAATAGGATAATCCTTCGCAATAAAAGGTCGTTCCGGGGTGGATATCTTAAGAACTTTCGTCTCCCCTCCTTCACTTTCCGGTTTCATCGCGCCTTGTGACTCAAAGTAGCAGGGATTTTCTCGCTTAACGGGAGACCAAGATTTACCGGAAGTAAACTCCTGCAGCGTGTACATTTTGGTAAATGGCTCTGCTGAAACACGGTGTGTATGTAACATTGTTTTCCGATACAGCGTGACCTGCATAATATAAATGGTCGAAAGCGACTCATTGATATCGGCAGTAACGGTAATGGTGCCAACTTACTGATTTAGTGTATGATGGTGTTTTTGAGGTGCTCCAGTGGCTTCTGTTTCTATCAGCTGTCCCTCCTGTTCAGCTACTGAAGGCGTGGTGCGTAACGGTAAAAGTACTGCCGGACATCAGCGCTATCTCTGCTCTCACTGCCGTAAAACATGGCAGCTACAGTTCACTTACACCGCTTCTCAACCCGGTACGCATCAGAAAATCATTGATATGGCCATGAATGGCGTCGGATGTCGCGCCAGTGCACGCATTATGGGCGTTGGCCTCAACACGGTTTTACGACACTTAAAAAACTCAGGCCGCAGTCGGTAACCTCGCGCATACAACCGGGCAGTGATGTGATTGTCTGCGCGGAAATGGACGAACAGTGGGGTTACGTCGGCGCTAAATCACGCCAGCGCTGGTTGTTTTACGCGTATGACAGGATACGGAGGACGGTTGTGGCGCACGTATTCGGTGAACGCACGTTGGCCACGCTGGAGCGTCTTCTGAGCCTGCTGTCGGCCTTTGAGGTCGTGGTATGGATGACGGATGGCTGGCCGCTGTATGAATCACGCCTGAAGGGAGAACTGCACGTTATCAGCAAGCGATATACGCAGCGCATTGAGCGGCATAACCTGAATCTGAGGCAGCATCTGTCAAGGCTGGGCAGGAAGTCACTGTCGTTCTCAAAATCGGTGGAGCTGCATGACAAAGTCATCGGGCATTATCTGAACATAAAACACTATCAGTAAGTTGGAGTCATTACCGGCAGTAACATGTTTCTGCGTTTCGAAATTTCCTTGCAGCGTTTGTTGTTTTACATCCACAAGAAGATACTTATTTCGGGCAGAGTCCATCCGATAAATGCATAGGTCATAAAGAACTGAGCTCGGCGCAACATTAGTGTGTATGCGCGTACTGACATAATAAACAGGCATAATTAGTCCATTAGTATATGCAGATTAATGTTTTCAACGGATTCAGAAAAATGCCACGCCGTCATACCCTTTTCGTCGGTCATTCCTGTTTCCGAGCGTCCATCAGGGAATATCACGGTGTAGCGGCAGCATGCCATCAACTGACCATTGTCACCGCAACACTGGAATCGAAGGCTATTTCGGGAAGTTGAGTCTTTCACCTGCTGTGTCGACACAGAGGATTGATGGGTATTACGAGACGTCAGGACACCAACTGGTGTGCTGGTATATTGCGAGGTAGAGCCAAAAACATAGTGATCTGGGCAATTGCACAATACCCTATCGCCGGTAGCGACATACGCCTTGCCCTCTTCCGCCCAATCTTGGGCTGATGCAAAGATTTCAAACACCCCGTCGCATTTGCTACAAGTGGCTTTGTCGCCTGTGCGAGCTATGGGTTTATCACCTTCAAACCAGGTTGCGGTGGCAGAAACGACCGCACCAAAACTGGTTTTATCACCAAGACATGCCAATCCTCTGGCCATAGTTGTTCCCTCAATGTAATTTCCGTTTTGCTAACAAGCCTCTAACTCACAAAATTCTGGCTTGAAGAGGCAGTATCTCAGGTAAACCTTCAAAAATCTTCCGCTTTATGCGACGTTATAGGCCGTTTTAGTTCCTGCCAGCCAAGGAATGCGACGACAGGATTTGAAGGAAAGAGACGCATAATGAAGAAAAGCATCACCATAAAAGATATTGCTGAGATGGCCGGGGTGTCGATCACCACGGTTTCCCGCGTACTCAATAACAACCAGTGGGTGGCGGATAAAACCAAAGCCAAGGTTGATAAGGTGATCAAGGAGAATAATTTCAGCCCAAACTTAGTAGCGCGCGGCATGATTTCGAAGAAAACCCACATGCTCGCGGTGGTGGTTTCTGATATCACTAACCCCTACTTCGTGATGCTAGTCGAACAGATTGAAAAGGTCTGCTTACACGCTGGCTATAAGGTTATGCTGTTCGACACACAGTCCGCCAATAAAGGCCCGACGGGCTCTGCGCAGCATATCGACGAGAACATTTTTACCTCGGTGATCAGCAGCCAGCTCGACGGCGTGATTATTCTCGGTGGCGAAATTGACTACCTTGTGGTGCCGGAGAGCTATCTTGAGGCACTGAAAAAACTCACCGAAACCATCCCTACCGTGGTAGTGGGTCGTCACATTCCGCAGCTTGATTACCCCTGTATAGTCCGCGACCAGACCCACAGCGTTGAGTTGGTCACTCAACATTTGATTGATAAGGGCTATCAGAAAATCGCCTTTATCGGCGGTTCGGAGAAGGTCTACATCACTAAACAGCGGATAAAAGCCTTCAAAGATCAGCTGGCGAAAGCCGGATTAACGGCCGATGACAGCCTGATCGTTGAGACCAACTTTTACCTGCAACACGGCTATCAGGCCGCAGAACGCCTGATACAGCAGCGTCAAAAAGGCGGGCTTCCTGAAGCCATTTTGGCGATTAACGATCAGGTCGCCATCGGGGCTATCCGAGCGTTAAAAGATAACCATATCAGCGTGCCGCAAGATATTGCGGTCGCCAGCTGCGAGTACTTCCCTGGCAGCGAATATTACGTTCCACGCATTACCACGGTTGACCATCAAAATGCACAGATCGGTCAGGCGGTTACCACCACTATTCTGGAAATCATCGAGCCGCGTGAGCAGGCGAGTGAGCATCCGGAAATTGTCTCTGTGCTGATTGAAGGCGAGTCTTGCTAAGCTTGTCCCGGCTTGAGTGTTTGCTCAAGCCATCAATCACTCCCCGTTAAATCCAAAAGCGCACTCCCCCTTGGAAAAGGCGTTTTAACCCTGCCTTTTGCCACTTCGCTCACAGTTTCAATCTTGTCGTATTGATCTTCCTATTGCCGGCTCCTATTTTACTGAAAACGTTTTCAGGTTTTTCATTTAAAAACCTAAAAGACATCGTAAATAAGGGAGAAGACCGTGAAGCCGACCATGATGACCTATATTCATCAGCAGCATGAAGTATTGTTAAATATCCTTAATGGATATCCTAAGACAATCCCTGTTGTTCAAGATAAGAAAGAGTGGTTAATACTCGCCACCGGCTCCAGTATTAATGCGGCAAAAAGCGCCAAGTATTATATTGAGAAACTAACCCGCGCCAGAATTACTATCGAAGAACCTTTCAATTATCAGTTCTTTGAAAAGCCAAACCCGGCGATTGATTTAGTCATGGGCGTTTCCCAAAGTGGCGAAAGCACCTCCACGCTGAACGCCATGCGCCACATTAAGCAGTACAGCAACGCGCAAACCTACGGCGTCACCAGCAAGATGGACAGCGAACTGGCGAAGAGCGTTGATATCGCTATTGATATTCAAAACGGTGAAGAACGTGTAGGCTACGTCACCAAAGGTTATACCGCGACGATCCTCACCCTGATGTTACTAGGTTTACGCAGTGCCAGAGCCGAAGGCGCCATTAGCGAACAGCAAGAACACGCCGAACTGGCGATGTTCAAAGCCGCCATCGACGCCATTCCCACCATCATTGATGATACCGAGGCTTTCTACCAAACCTGGAAGGAGGAGCTGGTCCCCTCGCCGCGTTTCACCAGTATCGGCTATGGCCCGGCGGTGGGCGTTTGTCAGGAGATGGCGACCAAATTTGCCGAAACGGTGCGCGTCCCCTCTCAAGGTATTGAGATGGAGACCTTCATGCATGGTCCCTATTTCGAGGTGAATCCGCACCATCGCATCTTCTTTATCGAAGTGGAAAGCGTCGCCAAAGAGCGTTTGTTGCTGCTCAGAGAATATGAGAAGAAATGCACACCCTTTATTTACAGCCTGAAGATTGGCACAAGCGATGAGCCGCGAACTTTAGCAATTGATGCCAAAGTCAGCGAATATATTGCGCCACTGATTGCCGTGATCCCTTTCCAGATATTGGCTCATCATATTGCTGAAGATAAAGGCAATAACCTCGGCCAGCGTATTTTTACCGATTTTGGCGTCTCGGTGAAAAGTAAAACCAAACCCGGTGATTATAACTAAGGTTTAATGAAGGAAATAACATGGCTATTGATTATAAAATGATGGCAAGTCAGATTATTTCTAATATTGGTGGTGATAACAATATTGAATATCTCACGCATTGCGCCACGCGGTTACGTTTTAATCTAAAAGATCTCACCAAGGTTAATGAGCCTGCTCTCAACGACATGCCGGATATCATTAAAGTTATCAATAACAATAGCCAGTTCCAGATCGTCATCGGCCCGCAAGTCGAGCACGTCTATCAGGCGATTGAGCAGGCTCGGGTCGTCGAACCTGAAAGCCAGATGGTTGCCGAACCCGAGGAAAAAACCTCGCTGTTTAACCGTCTGCTTTCCAATATCTCGGCCATTTTCACCCCTTACATCGGCGTGTTGGCGGGCGTCGGCATGCTCAAGGGTATCGTGGTTTTACTCCAAACTATGAACCTGGTCCATACCGATGCCTATGTCTTTACCGTGTTTAACGCACTGGCCAGCGGCGTGTTCACTTTCCTGCCTTTATTTATTGCAGTCACCGCCGCAGAGAAGTTTAAAACCAATAAATACATTGCGTTAGCTTTGACGGCGGCCATGGTATACCCATTAACGACGACGGATATCCCTGCCGCAATCAGCGTATTTGGCCTGTCGCTGAGTATGAAAATCTACGGCGGCGCGGTGATCCCGGCGATTTTCGCGGTACTTTTCCTCAGCTATGTCGAACGCTATCTGAAGAAAGTCATCCCGGAAGTCGCCGCGCTGGTGTTTGTCCCCTGCCTGTCGCTGATTATCACTGGTTTCGTGGTATTCACCTTTATCGGCCCGATTGCTGACTACGTGGGCATCGGCATCGCCAAAGGCTACTTCTGGCTTTACCAGCTCAGCCCGGTGATTTCCGGCGCGCTGCTGGCAGGCATTGGTCAGTTGTTCGTGGTATTCGGCGTGCATTGGGGCATTATCCCGATTGCGCTGATCAACATTCAGGTTTCTGGCTTCGACACCATTATGCCGATGTTTATGTCGGCGGTGATGGGGCAATTCGGCGCGGCCTTTGGCGCAATCTTCATCGCCCGCAATGTGAAAGATAAGCAGATTGCCATTTCAGCCTCTATTTCCGCCTTCTTTGGCATCACCGAACCGGCGTTGTATGGGGTGAACCTGAAGTATCGCATGCTGTTTGTGTTTGGCTGCATCGGCGCGGCGCTGGGTGGCGGGATAACCGGCCTGCTGGGGGTGAAAACTTACAGTTTCTTGCCGGTGCTGAACGTGTTTGAGCTCGGCCTGTTCAGTGGCCCTGACTCGAAGATGATTTACGAAGTCGCCGCTATCGCCGTCGCCTTTAGCGTCCCGGCCATCCTAACCATTATTTATGGCAAAACTAGACTGGCGAAACTGCCCATTCCGGCGACCGAAAAGCCGTGAGATATGGATGTAGATAAGAAAAAGCGCAGCCCGAAATCACTCCGGGCTGCGCTTTTTTATTGCAGCGTTTTTTATTGCAAAGTTACTTCTTACGCCAAACCGTTAACTGGGCCACGGTGTGCTGATATTTACGCGCCGTCTCGCGGATCACAAAAGGCACATCCATTGGCGGCTGCGCTTCTTCAAAGTCACTCGACAGCAGGCGCTGCAAGGCTTGGTGAGTGGTCAGGGCTTCGCCATTCTCACGCACGCCCCCCAGCCAATTCTCCTTCGGCGTAAACTCTTCCAGCCAGGTGTATGGCGAAGAGAGCATCAGAATGCCGCCGGGACGGATCATAGTGACAACGTCACGCAAGAAACGCTTCGGCTCGCGCAGGCGGTCAATCAAATTGGACGCCAACACCAGATCGTAAGGCTCTTTCTGCGGCTTAAGGTTACAGGCGTCGCCCTGCGAGAAGCGCACCTTTGCAGCCAGCTCAGCACTTAGCCCGACATCCGATAAACGAGCGTGACAGTACTCCATCAGCTCGCCCTCTTCCTGAATCAAATAGCGCAGCTCTTCCCCGGCGGCCAGCGACAGTGCCACGTCAATGAAGCGCGCCGAATAGTCCAGACCGGTGACCTGGTCAAACGTGCGGGCCAGCTCAAAGCTGGCGCGACCGGTGGCGCAGCCGATATCCAAAGCGCGCTGGCGTTTATCACAGAGTTTTTCAGCGATGGCGACCAATGCGCAGGCATAATTATCCACGCCGAAATAGGATTTACCGTATTGGAAATCAAGGTATTGCGACACCAAGGTGTCAGTTTCGTACGGATTCACAATCTGTTTTTCCTGATGAGTAGACACCACGTAGCGAAAGCCCGCGTGTTGGAAGAAATGCCGACGGAAGGCGTAGCGCGACGAGCGCAAGGCTTCATTGCCGGTAGAAATCCAGCTGCCGCCCTTGATGATGGAATGCTTGCCATCAAAGGTTGGCGTAGAAAAATCGTCATATAGCGGGTGGACGCGGAAACCCGAAAAACCGCCAATTGGGGTGGTCGTCCACTGCCAGACATTGCCGACCACGTCGTAAAAATCCCCTTGCGAGAACTGGTCTACCGGGCAGGAAGAGGCCCACCACGCCAGATTAATATTGCCCGGCGCCTGTTGCCAGTCTGGCTGGTCGCCCTCAACCTGGTCGCGTAAAACGTACCATTCGGCCTCGGTCGGCAACTGGATAGACTTACCGGTTTCATCCGCCTTCCAGCGGCAGAACGCGGCAGCTTCCAGCTGGTTCACCTCGGCAGGCCAGTCCCACGGCATGGAGATCTCTTCCGCCATCAGGCGCAGCTTCAAAGATTCAGGCGAGGCGAGATCGCCCACCCAAAATGTCGGGCAGACTGCCTGCGCAAAATCGCGCCACCCTTGCCCTTCTTCATCCCACCAGTCGTTATTTTGATAACCACCGGCCTGAATAAACTCAAAGAACTCGGCATTGCTGACCAGCATTTTGCTGGCTTTAAAAGGTTTTACCTCGGTCTTGAACGAACCATATTCGTTATCCCAGCCGTAAGTATCATCCGTTTTGCCCAAAGTGATCTCGCCACCTTTTTGCGAAACCAATGAGTTCGCCGGAACTTCGCCACGTTCGGTTCTCGATTGAGGACAGACAGGCCAGTGCGCCTGCGGCTTCACCCACTCAATCGGCAACTGGCGGATCAACACGCTGGAGGTTTCGAGGTGAATGCGTTCATGCTCGATACCCATCAAAATCACCCACGCCGGGCTTTCCCAGTCCAAAGGCAATTCAAGGGGCATCTCTTTGATAAACTGAGTAATGAGCGAGTGAACCTTGCCACGATAGTCGCGCAATTGCTCCACGCTCGGCCAGCTGTAGTGATTGTTATCAAGATCGTCCCAGCTCATTTCATCCACGCCGATAGCCAGCATGGCTTCAATTTCATCATCAATGCGCTGCTTAATCAGCCCCGCGGCCATCAGCTTATTAATGTAGAAAGTGGCGGTATGGCCGAAGTAGAAAATCAGCGGGTGACGCAGCGAAATGGCCTTATTGAAGTAAGCGCGCTCGTCGTCCAGACAGTCGAAAAGACGCTCATACAGTGCCCAAGTCTGCTGAAAATAGTTGAGGATCTCCTGTCGTTTTTCCTCTGAACTGCGACTACTTAAATACAGAGTCTGTGTCGGCGCAGGCAACCCGGTGGTCGCCGTTTTTGTTAAATTCATTATTATTCTCTCCGTTCTCTGACCATGCAAAGTACAGAGCAAAGTCTAGCATTAATTCATTTCATACCGGTTTCATGAGAAATTCTGTCACACTTTAAATTCTGAGTTTGAGGAGGGCAAAAAGGGTCTAATTGTTCGCAAAAGCCTGACGTCAAAACAAGCAAAGGGCTAGGGGCTCTTGATGAGAGTAATGAGAAATGCGGTGTATCCTTCGCTGGCGTCATCGTTGATGTTTTCGATAGCGCGGTCATTATTGGCCTTGAGATCGGCATCGGCTTGGTAATATCTCAATGAGTCCCAGCGGGTATTCGAATCAGGCTGAAAGCCAGGATTATGCCAGTGGCCCCCTTCCACGGTCCCGACGAAAAATTCTTTAAGGGTGGCTTCTTCACAGACTTCTCTCGCAGCATGAGGAGATAGAGCCATGCATGAATCACCTTTAAGTTCGAAGAACTTAGCCCCCTCATGATACAAAGTATCCTGTCTAAACAGTTTCCCTGTCATTGATATTTCCCTTAAACATAAAAAGCTAGCAGATCATTGAAATACGCCCAACAATAAGAATTATTGGGCGTCCTAATGACAAAAACTTGAAGCTCTAGATCAGAGTAATAATAAACGCCGTGTACCCTTCTCTGGCATCATCGTTGATGTTTTCGATTGCGCGATCATTATTGGTCTTAAGATCGGCATCGGCTTGGTAATATTTTAATGAGTCCCAATTGGTGTTCATATCAGGTTTAAACCCCGGATTGAGCCAATGTCCACCTTCAATTGCCCCAATAAAAATACCTCTGCGAGTTGCTTCTTCACAGACCTCTGTTGCTGCTTTCGGGGATAGTTTCATGCGCGCATCGCCATCCAATAGGAAAAAATCGGCTGCATCTTCATAGAGAATTTTGTGACTAAATTGTCTTTGACTCATTTTTGATTCCCCCAAAAAATCCTACTGTCATCAGCCCAATCTGGATCAGTTTTATCACTTACTTGAGTCACTTCTTTTGTTCGGTCATTAATGACGACGTATTTTCCCGGCGCGCCATACACGGATGCCGAATCATCCCTTCCCAAAAAATCTGGAGGGGTCTTTTTAGGTCCGCGTTGATCAACAGAGAGCCCCTTAGGTCCTTTCGAAACTGCATCTCTGATATCTTGTTCTGTCCACCCCCTCTTGCCCATTTGCTTTCTTATTTTATCATCAATGGTAAAGTCAGTCGGCTTATCCTTATTCTCTTCCTTTATTTTGTCCCGATTACTTTCCGCATTATTTCTATCCTGTTCAGCATGATAGCGTGTGCCAGAAGCTGAGTTTAAAGCCTCCTGCGCCGCAATAATTTCGTTTTGGCTGGCAATCAACTGCTGTCGCAGTTTTTCATACTCAGCAATAGTGGCATTTTTATAACCATTACCGACGATGACGCCATCTTGGTCTGGCCCGCTAACATCCCCCCATTGCAATACATTACTGACATAAGCCGCACCGCCCATACTTAATAACTGGCCGAGACTTTCTCTAGTATCAATAGTGGCAGTCGCTTCAAAACTTACTCCTCCGCCGCTATAACTTGGCACGGAAAGAAATTGTGATGATGTCGAAGTAATTGGATGGGTTATTGGATCGGCTAATGCCAGTCCCTCAGGCGTATTTTTTATCCTGTCTAATACACTTTGCTTTTGGATTAAATTTTCTTGTGCATAATTTAGCGCTTCGTTCGCTTGATAGAGTCTTCGTTCAGCGACGTCTACAGGATGTCCGGAATCCCACTGTGCCTGCCGCCTTTCGAACTCTGCTTGCAGTTCTTTAATCTGCTGTACCGTTAATACTGGCGTTACCGAAATATAAATTGGATCTGTCTTAGCTTCAGGTGGGAAATAGATAATGGCATCACTTACATTTCCTCCAGAAGCGAATATCTGTTGCTGGGTTAAAGGTGCATTTCTGACTTCATGTAAATTGGTCGCTGGTTTTTGAGGCGCAGCAGACAATGGAGTGCCTACGTTAATATGAATATCCGGCATTCCATGGACAATGCTTGCCGTATAGACACCAGGACGACCGCTGGGTTTAGCTGCCACCACTGGCACATTAAGTGGCAGAGAGGGCGCACTCACCAGCGCACTCATCTGTTGATTGTTCTGAATAAGATCCGTAACTCTAGCATCAACTAATGTAGCAGTCTGAGTAGGAAGTTGCGTGTAAGGGGTTTTAGTAACCATATTTGCAGGCAACGTAGTAAAAATATGCGGAACCATCGACATATCATCAGGAGCGATTTTAGAGGGTGTAACCGCTTGAACCACGATCCCCCATAGAGAGCCGCGCCACAACATACCGGCAACTGGCGCTGAGATGGGTTTCAATTTTGCAAAAGCCTCTGCTATAGCTTGTTGAATTGTCTGTGATTTTAGAAACGTAAAGCCCCATAAACCATCAACTAAGGATAGCGTTGTTGGTGCACCCAAAACCATTGAGGCCTGTGCTTCGGGAAATAAGGTGAGATTAACTGAGGGAACTGATGAGGTTACATTGTCACGACCGCCGTCTCCTCCCTGAAACGAGCTTGTATTTGATGAGCTACTATCAGGCGTATGGTGTGTTATATCGCCACGATTATCAGACGTTGTTGAGGTGCCATCTCCATTATCATGAGTATGCCCCCCAAGATTATTATCATTGTATCCACCACTCATTATATATTTCTCCTTTAAGTACAAAGACAACTTCACTGTTTATCCAATCAGTAAGTTAAAGGAGTTATAGGCACACATCAAATGATAATAATTATCATTTTCATATTTGCGATAGGGCTCAAAACTGTAAATGTCGCTAGTGAAAATGTGGGGAAAAAGCTGCGAGCTGGAGCAGATTAAGCCATGTATACAGCAAGCGCTATTTGCATGGAAATAACGCCATAGGCAACTGTTAGTAAAGAAATAGAGGACATCAACCCACCATAAAAAGCAGCGATCGTTCGCTAATTTGTAGCGATTCGCCTTGATAACGGTGGTGGAGGCTTTGGTAGGAGTCGCTGGAAATTATCCGCTCGATGTCTGCGGACAGGACTTCTAGCGCCTGTTTCATCTGCGGTAAATAGTCGTGTGTGTCGTAGACGCGGTCGATGCCTTCCAGCGAGTGATTCATGATTTTACGCGCCACGTCGTTGGCGATATTGAGGGAGGCAAGCTTGGATCGGGCCGTTCGGCGCAAATCACGAGTGGTGAAAGCCTCGATGCCCAGCCCTCTTTCTGCGCGGACCATTCTGCGCAAAGCCTGGGTGATCGCCCCGCGCGATAAAGGTTTTTGCGGGTCCGAAGGCGAAGGCACCAGCCACGGACTGTCGGCCGGACTGGCTTCCAACAGGGCATTGACGCAGCGAGTCATCATTGCGGTAAGGGGTAAACTGTGGTCACGGTGGGACTTATTTCTCTGCCCCTGACGCCACAAACCAATGGTTAAATGAAACTCGTCTTTGCGTGCGCGAACCACTTCGTCAGGTCGCCTGGCGGTGAGCAAGCAGAGGCGCAAAGCCCAGCGGCACTGCTCTGAAATATCCCATAAATCAAGACCATGCCAGAAAATCCAGATTTCTGCGTCGGTCAACGATCGCTCTCTTGGCGGCGTATTTCGGCCGCCGACGTCTCGCCGTTTCATCGAGCCAATTGGAGAATGTTCGATATAACCTTGGGTTTCCGCCCAGCTCATAAACTGTTTGCACAGAGCAAAAACGCGCTTGGCTTCGGCAATTTTTCCGTCGGCCAGCAGCACGTTAAACAGCCGGTTGAGCCGCAGGCGCGTCACTTTATTCAGCGGCAGCGAACCAATCATCGGCAGCACGTGTTTAAGCAGAGAGGAAATAGCAATTTCCGGGCGACGCCGCGTGATCATCAGCGACAGTCTGATCCACACTTTCATCACCTGCTCGACGGTGGCGTTCCCCTCTTCTTCCATATTATCCAGCTCGGTCAGCGGCGCATTCTTGATCTGGTTAAGAAAAAGGATCACATGACGGCCAACCTGATCGGCGGCGATGTCGGGTTCTGTCACGGCTTGGTTCATTCAGGTAATTTCTACAGGCAAAAGTCCGGTGCGCAGTTATAACAACTTCAGTAAACCGAGGCAAACCTTTGTGACTCCAGACCTATTAAGTCTGGAGTCACTGAGAATGCGAATCGCCAATATTAGGCAGCTCAGCTGCATCAATTTAACCAAGGCTTTTGGCGATCATAGTCCCAAAAATGCCAATTTATTTTGATTTCACTTCGTATTGATATGTTATAACATAACAATATCATCTTTTGACAAACCTATTGCCATGTCCACTCCCAACGTTCTTAGCATTGAAGGCCTAAGTATCTGCACGCAGCGCAACAACCTGTTAATTAGCGGAGTAAATTTCCAGCTCGACGCAGGGGAATGTTTAGCGGTGATCGGGCCGAATGGCAGTGGTAAATCGACTTTACTTCGCGCCCTGACCAGCGAACTCGTGCCAAGCGAAGGAAGCATTTTGCTCAACGGTCAGCCGTTGGCCAGCTTCTCGCGGCAAGAGCGCGCCAAGCTTATTGCGATTGTGGCGCAGGACGATCCGCCCGATCAGCGACTGCTGGTTGAAGACTATGTCGCCCTCGGCCGCATTCCCCATCATCACTGCTGCACGCCCCTTCATCATCGGCGTTGTATTGAGCGCGCACTGGTGGATACCAAACTGGAACATTTGCGCCATCGACTGATCGGGTCACTCTCCGGCGGAGAAAAACAGCGCGCCGCCTTGGCTCGCGCTTTTGCCCAAACTCCGCAATTGTTGCTGCTCGATGAACCGACCAATCATCTCGACCCATTAAGCCGCGCGACGCTTTTGTCGCTGGTGCGCAGCAAGGGAATTTCGACCATCGCCGTGCTGCATGATTTGCCTCTTATCGAACCTTTCGCCGATCGCGTCGTAGTGATGCAAAAAGGCAGGCTGGTGATCTGGGGTTACCCCGAAATCGCGCTGTCTGCTCAAATAATAAACCGCGTGTTCGGCATGGAAAGTTACACCGTCACCCACCCTATTACCGGCAATTCTTTACGCATTTTTGAAGCGCCTTTGTGCGCTTAATGTTTTACTTTTCTCTAGGACAACCTCATGAAAAAACTCGCCTTTCTGTTGCCCGGTTTACTGTTCTCCAGTTTGACCTTTGCCAGCGGCTTCCCGGTTACGGTGGACAGCTGCGGCCAGCCGCTGACTTTTACTCAGGCCCCGCAGCGCGCCGTGATCAACGATTTAAATATGTCGGAAATGGCTTTTGCTTTAGGTTTGCAAAGCCATATTGTTGGCGTGACTGGGATTAGCGGCTGGTACAAAGTGACGCCAGAATTCAAGATTCAGCAGGGAAATATCCCCGAACTGGCTGCCAAATACCCCTCTTTAGAAACTCTGGTTGCCGTCGCCCCTGACCTGTTTTTCGCCGGTTGGAACTATGGCATGAAATTGGGCGGCGACGTCACACCACAGTCGCTCGCCCACTACGGGGTGAAAACGCTGGTGCTGACCGAAAGCTGTATTTTTGTCGACAAGCATCGCCCGCGCGCCAGCATGGATTTGCTGTATGGCGACGAGTTGAAGCTGGGCGAAATTTTCGGCAAACGCGAAGAGGCGCAAAAATTGGTCGATGGCTGGAAAGCTCGCGTCGCAGCCGTGCAACAGAAGATAGGTAAACAGAAAGCGCTAAAAGTTTTTGTGTATGACTCCGGCGAGGACAAGCCCTTCACCAGCGGGAAATACGCCATGCCGACGGCAATTATTGAAGCCGCCGGGGGTAAAAACATTATGGACAATCTGGACGCCAGTTGGACCACCACCTCATGGGAGAGCGTGGCAACCCAAGAGCCGGATGTGATTGTGTTGCTGGATTACCAGACCGGCGGCGGCGCGGCGGCCTTACAGCATTTCCTCGAATCTCACCCATTAATGAAGGAGACGCCCGCGGTTAAAAATCATCGCTATGTGAAGTTGCAGTACAGCGAATTGACGCCGGGTCCGGCGAATATTGACGCAGTGGAAAAACTCGCCAAGGTGCTTTACACGGACACAAAGCGTTGAAAATGGGTCGTTTTCGCTACTTTTTGATTATTGCGCTGAGCCTGTTCACGCTGATATTACTGATGCTGCTGGGCGTCGCGGCGGGGAGCGTTTCCCTGCCGATTTCGCAGGTTTTGTCCTCGCTGGGGCTTTATCACGCCCCGGTTCCTGACATGATCCATCGCATCGTGTTTGAGCTGCGCCTGCCGCGAAGTTTACTGGCGGCGCTGACCGGAGCCGGCCTGGCGATGGTGGGAGCCTTGCTGCAAACCACTACCCGCAATGCACTGGCCGACCCTTTTTTGTTCGGGCTATCTTCGGGAGCGTCCGCCGGAGCCGTGGCGGTGATCACCCGTTATGGCGATAAACTGGGTGCGTGGGGTTTGCCGATTTCGGCCTTCGCGGGCGGCATTCTTTCTGCGGTTTCGGTGATGTTGCTGTTTATGCTGCAACGCGCCAAAGGGGCGGAAAAGCTGGTGATCAGCGGCCTGGCGATCTCTTTCCTGTTTGGCGCACTGACCAACTATCTGGTTTTCTCGGGCGATCAGCGCGCGGCAGGTTCGGTGCTATTTTGGTCGCTGGGCGGATTAGGGCTGGCGCGATGGGACAACATTGGCTTTGCTCTGGCCGCCGTCGCACTGCTGTTTGCGGTAGTCGCGCTACGCTGGCGCTGGCTAGATGCCCTGCTGGCAGGAGAACAAACCGCGATTTCTCTGGGGATAAACCTCACCCGCCTGCGGATTGAAATCTTCCTCGGCTGCGCGCTGGCGACCTCTTTGTTGGTCTCTTTGACGGGGGTGATTGGCTTTGTTGGCTTGATGGTGCCCCACCTGGCGCGGCCGCTGTGTGGGGTTCGCCATCGTTTATTGCTGCCGGTAGTGGCACTGTTTGGTGCCATTTTAATGTCGGGCGGCGACCTGCTGAGCAGGTTACTGATTGCACCACAGGAGCTGCCGATTGGCATTATCACTGCCGGACTAGGAGGAATTTTTGTCTTGGGTTTACTGTTAAAACGCCAATAAAAAACCGGCGCTATTGACCCAGAGCGCCGGTTTCAACCTGTCCAGAACTTAAAGAGACTTTAAGGTCACCGCAATAACATCTTGATAAGGCGTGGTTTTACCCCCGATCAGTTTGCTCAGGGTTTTGCTGTCGTCAAACAGTCCGCCCTGCGCCGCACCGGCGTCTGAATCCGCCAGCAGATTGGCAAAACCTTCCGGCAAGCCCGCGCCAAGCAGCGCTTTGGCGAACTCATCTTGCGACAGATTAACGTAGTCGACTTTTTTGCCCGACTGGCGCGCAATCTCGGCGGAGAACTCGGCCAATGTGTAGCTTTCATCGCCAGCCAGCTCGTAGATTTTCCCGCCCTGATTTTCCAACTGCAATACCGCCGCCGCGGCTTCGGCATAGTCTTCACGAGCTGCAGAAGAGATGCGGCCTTCGCCAACTGCGCCGATAAATGCATTGTGAGCCAGAGCCGGAGCAATACTCGCGGCGTAGTTTTCGGTATACCAGCCGTTGCGCAAAATCACCGAAGGCACGCCAGAGGCTTTGAGTGCCGCCTCGGTCGCGCGGTGCTCGGTGCCCAATCCCAGTTTGGTCGTGTCGGCGTGCAGCAAGCTGGTATAGGCAATCAATTTCACCCCGGCGCGTTTGGCCGCGTCAATCACCGCCTGATGCTGGGCCTCGCGCTGGCCCACTTCGTTAGAAGAAATTAGCAGCACTTTTTCCACACCTTTGAAGGCACTTTCCAGCGTTTCGGGCTGGGTGTAATCCGCCTGACGCACATCGACGCCAAGGTCAGACAGGTCTTTGGCTTTTGCAGGGCTGCGCACTGCCGCGACGATCTGGTTCGCGGGGACTTTCTTCAACAATGCTGCGATAACAAGGCGGCCGAGTTGGCCGGTAGCACCGGTAATAGCGATCATGATGTTTCTCCGAAAGTGAATTAGGTTCGATTGGACGGTCGTCTTATGACGAAACAGTCTGAATATCGCGTCCGTGAAAGACATCCTATGCGATATACTAACTTTTCGTAAGTACGTACAAAAAGGTTAGTATGAAATTAACATCATTGCCGGTCGAAACGGCTGAAGAACAGGTCATGGAGAACATCCTCGGAGAGCGTCTTCGCCGGGGCGAAGTGATGAGCGCCGACTGCCCGTCCCGCGAAATTCTCAGCCACATCACCAGCCGCTGGGGCGTTTTAGTGCTGATCGCCTTAAGCGACGGAACCCAGCGTTTCAGCGAATTACGCCGTAAAATCAACGGAGTTAGTGAGAAGATGCTGGCGCAGACTTTACAGGCGCTGGAAACCGACGGTTTTGTGGATCGCATCTCCTACCCCGTGGTGCCGCCCCACGTGGAATACAGCCTGACCCCGTTAGGCGTTGAGGTACAAACACAGCTCACTGGGCTAACGGACTGGGTGGAAACTAACCTGCACCGCATCATCAATCAGCGCAATCTGCGCCTGGTGGACAAACAATAAAGGCCCGAAATGCGGACCTTTCGCTGTTTAAATGATAGTCCGGCTTATCCCTTTGCGGCGGCGGTTTCGTGTAAATGTCGCCAGATCACTTTGCCATCCGCATCGGCTGAAAACACCACGGTCGAGTAGCGCAGCGTGGCGTTCTGGCCGGGAAGCTGCTGGCGCTCCTGATAGCTAACCACTCCGCCGTCGGCGCTTTCTGCCACCAACTTCATCTGTTCGATTTCAATTTGAAGGCCGATTTTTGCGCCATGCTGCGATTGGAAAAATCCGCATAACTTCTCAAAATCCAATACATGGCCACTCAATGTCACCATCGAATATTGCGGGCTGAAGCGGCCCAGAAGCTGGTCGTAGGTGGTTTGCGGGGAGTTAGCATTACCCAACCAGCTGGCGATTAAGTCATGTGCATCAAGCACTTCCTGAAAATAACGGTTCACGTTGACTCCTGATTTAAGGTGTTAACAAGGCTGCGATTGGCGATTCGACAACACAGCGCAATGGGAATAAAGACGCTGAGGGCGGCCAGCACAAAGCAGAATTGGTAGGCGCGTTCAGCACTCAGGCCCGAGTAGCTGAGCAAAAGGTTGAGTAACAGGCTAAGCAGGGTTACGCCGAGGCAAAAACTCAGCTGGCGGTTGATGTTCCACAGCGCGCTGGCATCGGCCAACTGGCGGTCTTCAATCTGGATAAACGCCGTGCTTTGCGCCGTGCTGCTGCACAAACTGCTGCCAAAGCCCATCAGCGCGAAGGCGGTAAGTTGCAGGCCGATATCCGTCGCGCCGCTGATCTGCGTCAGCGTCGCAATGCCCATCCCCTGTACCAGACAGCCAACAATAAACAGCGGGCGCGGCCCCAGCTTGTTGAAGGTTTTCCCCGTGAGGCTAATGGCAATAAAAGAAGCCAGCGACCAGGGCAGCATCAAAATCCCCACCTGCGCCGCATGCATTTTGAGCTGGTCTTGCAGATAGAGCATGGCGACCAGACTGACGCCGGTAAACAGCCCGGGAATGAACTGATAGATAATCATCGAAATGCGCAGCAGCGGATCCTGCACCAGTCGCAAATTGAGCAGCGGCTGAGGTAAACGCAGCGAGTAAAGCACATAAGCCGCCATTAGTAAGGCTCCCGCTAGCAGCAACCCGCCGCCGAACAGCATCTGCTGGTCATCCCCCAGATAGGTCAGGCCGAGCAAAATCAGGGTCAAAGCGCCGCACAGCATCAGCAAACCTCGCCCGTCGAAATGCCCAGCGGCGACTTTCTCGATTTCAGGTTTTAACCAGCAGGCTGCCAGAATTAGCGCCACAACCGCCAGTGGCAGTGAGGCAAAAAACACCCAGCGCCAGCTCAGACTGTCGACAATCATCCCCCCAACTGCCGGGGATAATGCCGGAGCCATCAACCCCACCAGCATGATCAAGGACGAAAGCTTGGCTCGCTGGTGACTCGGGTAAAGGGCATAAGTCAGCGTCTGGCCGAGGGGGATCAGCAGGCCCCCACCAAGACCTTGCACCACACGCCAGCCAATCAGCTGCGCCATGGAATTTGACAATCCCGCGCCGCAGGAGCCAAGAATAAATATCAATAATGAGATGATAAACAATCGCTTAGCGCCGATGCACTGAGCCAGCCAGCGGCTGAGAGGAATAATCAACGTCAGGCCAAGAATGTAGCCATTGCTGACCCAAGCCAGCAGGCTGACGGGGGCGTCGAAGTGGCGGCCAATGTCCGGATAGGCCACGTTAGCGATAAACATATTGATCAGATCGACAAAAAAGCCCAGCAGGTAGACGCTGGCGACGCGCATCCGGTAAGTCATGAAGTTCTCAGAATATAAAGCAGGAAAGCATGCAGTCTAGGGCTTTAACTGGCCGAGATAAATTGGCTTACCGGCGTTACACTGTCAAAATAACTTTGACAATAATGCCGGTTAGGTGAGAAATCATGCTGAATTTACAGCGCCTTGAAATGTACGTTGCCGTCGTGGCGGCGGGCAGTTTTACCGCCGCGGCCAATAACCTCGGCCTGACTAAAGCCGTGGTCAGTTTCAACATTAAGCAGCTGGAAAACGAACTGGGCGTCGCCCTGCTAACCCGCAGCACCCGGCGCATTGCCATGACCGACGCCGGAGAGCGATTTTACCTGCGCTGCCTACAACTGCTGCAAGACGCCGAAAGCGTGCTCGACGACGTACGCCGCGATCACTCTGGCCTGCAAGGTTTGCTACGCATCACCACCACGCCGGAATATGGCGCGCGCGTGGTGGTGGTTCCGGCTCTGGCGGCTTTCTCCCTGCTTCACCCGCAACTGCGCATTCAGCACGTCTCTTCGTCGAATCACGACGACCTGATTTCTGGCCGTTTTGACGTGGCTATTCGCCTCGGGCAGTTGGCGGACTCCAGCCACCACGCAGCGCTGATCGACCGTTTTGATATTCTCCCCGTCGCTTCTCCGGACTATTTACAGCAATGGGGCGGCAACATCGCGGATTTAACCCAGCTGGAGCAGGCACGATGGATTGCCCATAGTCGCCTGAACACCCCGCTAACCTGGCAAGTGCTGACCCCAACGGGTGAAAGCGTGCTGTTCAACGCCGGACAAAGCCCGATGCTGATGGCCGACAGCGCCTCCTCTTTATTAGCCTTCGCCCTTAACGGCGCGGGTATCGCGCTGCTGCCCGTATGGCTGGTTGAAAGTGACATTGTCACTAAAAAGCTGACTCATCTGCTACCCGATCACCGTTTTCCGGCTCAGGGAATTTATGCCCTCTACCCCAACACCCGCCACGTACCGGAAAAAGTGCGGGCTTTTATCGACTTTTTACAACGCCGGGTGGCAGGTTGATTAAGTCTGAATAGCGATAAACAAAAACTTCGGGGAAATGCGCGGCTTTCGGAGGATAATGGCGGCATTCTGAGGATTAAGAGACAAAGGAAAGCATGATGTCCAACCAGCTAGCAGCAGAAGATTACTACGCCGAAAAATATGGCCTGACCCGCACGCACTCCGAAGTTATTTTTGCCGCCCAGCAGGTTCCGTCGGGCAAGGTGTTAGATTTAGGCTGCGGCAGTGGGCGCAACTCGCTGTATCTCAATCTTAAAGGCTCGAGCGTCACCGCGTGGGACTTCAACTCGCTGAGCATTGCCAAACTCAATGAGATCATTGAGGCAGAATCTCTGCAAGGGATTGAGACGGCGGAAATTAATCTCAATGCCCATCGTTTTAGCGGCGAGTATGATTTTATCCTCTCCACCGTAGTGATGATGTTCTTAGAGCGCAGCAGCATTCCGAATATCATTGCCGATATGCACGCCAGCACCCGACCGGGGGGCTACAACCTGATTGTGGCCGCCATGGATAGCCCGGACTACCCTTGCCCGCTGCCTTTCCCTTTCAGCTTCCAACCCAACGAGCTGCGTGATTACTACCAAGGTTGGAACATTGTGAAGTACAACGAAGACGTCGGCGAACTGCACAAACGCGACGCCAACGGCAATCGCTACAAAATGCGTTTCGCCACTCTGCTGGCTCAAAAACCGGCCTAACCGTCATGGCTCAATCGGTGAGTAAGCCTGAGCAAGTGCGTTACTACCGCCCGGAGGATATTCCGGGCATGGTGCTGGGTGAGGCGCACTTCACCGATTTCAGCTTTGAGCCGCACTTTCATCTGGATTACCACATTGGCCTGATAAGCGAAGGCGCGCAGCGTCAGCGATTTTCCGGGCAAACCGGGCTGCTGGGCGCCGGTCGGGTTTCGATTATGCCGCCCGGCGAGATCCACACCGGCACGCCGGAAAACAATAATGCCTATACCCTGCGCACCTTCCGCGTTGCTCCTGCTTTGCTCAATAATCTGGCGGAAGAGTTTTCTGGCCGCCACCGGCCATTGGCCGTCGGCGCGGGAATTATTGAAGCGCCGGATCTCAGTAAGCACCTATCTGTACTTCATCAACTGATGGCGCAAAAGAGTGATACGGCAGGGCATTCGTTTGACGAGCAATATTTGGCCGCGCTCGAGCCGCTGTTTATTCAGCTAAAAGTCACGAGGCCGGTGGAGACGCAGCAGGGCCTGTCGAGACGCCAGTGGGGAGAGATTGAAGCTTACTGCCACGCGCATCTGGCGGAGAAAATTTCACTGAGCGAGCTGGCGGCGTTGTGCGGGTTGAATCGATTTCAGTTTCTGCGCTGTTTCAGCAAACACACCGGCATGACGCCTTATGCCTGGCTGAAACGCCTGCGGCTGGAAGTGGCCTGTAGCCTGTTGGGGCAATCAGGAAGAAGCATTGCGGACATCGCGTCCGCAGTGGGTTTTTATGATCAAAGCCATTTCAACCGCGCGTTCCGCTGGGCTTTCGGCGTCGCGCCTTCTCACTACTAGTTATATAGTCAGATAAATCAATAAGTATCATGGAATCCTGAAATCTCAGGATTCCACAATCATCACCAACCTTTTACTGCATCACCGTGATAAATCTTGTCGGCGGCAGCGGCAACTTCATCAGTTTGATAAGCCTTAACCAAATCCTTCACCTTCTGGCTGTCTTTATTGTCCTCACGCGCCACAATAATGTTCACGTAAGGTGAGTTTTTATCTTCAACAAACAGGCCATTCTTAGCTGGCGTCAGGCCGACTTGGCTTGAGTAGTTGGTGTTGATGATGGCCAGGTCGATTTTGTCGTCGTCGATGGCGCGGGTCAGCTGCGGCGCTTCAATTTCAACAATTTTCAGGTGTTTTGGGTTCTCGACGATATCCAGAGAAGTCGGCAGTAAGCCCACGTTATCCTTCAGCTTAATCAAACCCTGTTTTTGCAACAGCAATAGAGAGCGTCCCAGATTGGTGGGGTCATTTGGCACGGCAACCTGCGCGCCGTCTTTCAGCTCGGAGACGGATTTGATTTTGCGCGAATAGCCTGCGATTGGGTAAACGAAGGTGTTGCCTACAGCCGCCAGTTTATAGCCACGCTCTTTAATCTGTTTTTCCAGATAAGGGCCGTGCTGGAAGGAGTTGGCGTCGATATCGCCGCTGCTCAATGCTGAGTTTGGCAGCACATAATCGGTGAAGGTGACGACTTCCACGTCGAGATTGTATTTCTCTTTGGCGACTTTTTTGACCGTGTCCCACAGCGGCTGGTCAATACCGGCGCTGATGCCGACTTTGATGTGGTTGTCATCTTTCTTCGGGCCACAGCCGCTAAGGATCAGCGCGCTTGCCAAAGAAACTGTTAATAAAGAAGCTTTTACCGCGTGTTTGAGAGAGGTGCGCATAGACAATGTCTTTCCTTAAACTATAAAAAACAACCAAAATGAAGGTGCCCGTCGGGCTAGTTTTGTGGCGTGAGTTTTTCAAACCCCGCCCTCGCTGGCAAATAAGAAAAAGACATAACCTATGCATTAAAAATGCGAGACTTTTTTCAGACTTTCAGCCTGTAAATTCAAGGGTATAAATTAAATACTTCGGCGGTGAGAATCAGCCGGGAGCCAGTCGCCGACAAACGTTGAGCACCAGCTGCCGCAGCCAGCGATGGGCGGGATCCACTTCAGATCTCGGGTGCCACATCTGCGAGATAGTGATTTCTCGCGTTTGCACCGGCAGTGGGAAAGAGCAGAGTTTGGCGAGCTGGCCGTCAGTTTGATTAACGGACTGATTAATCAGGAATGATGCCGGGACGTGAGCCACCAGGTCTGAGGACTGAGCAATCGCCAGCGCGGCGGAGAAGCCCGGCACCACGGCGGCAATTTTGCGGGTAAAGCCTAGTTCGGTTAAGGCCTGATCCACCGGCCCGGTGATGCCTTCGCGGCGCGACACCAAAACATGACCGAAAGAGGCATAGCGCGCCACGCTCATCTTCTCCTCTTGGGCCAGCGGGTGGCCTTTGCGCACCACGCCGACAAACTTATCGCGAAATAGCGTCTGCAAACGGATCTCCGGCCCCATTTCGCCCAGCACGCCAATTTCTAAATCTACCCGCCCTTCCCGCAGCGGTTTGGCGCTTTTCTCCGGCTTAGGCAGAAAGCGCAGACAGACACCCGGCGCTTCTGCGGCGGCAGCGGCAATCAGCGCCGCGCCGAACGCGGTAATAAAACCGTCATTGGAGCGTAGAGTAAAGGTACGCTTTAGCGTGGCAACATTGAGCGCGGTGGCCGCAGGGCGCAGCACGGCGCGGGCTTCCAACGCGGCGTTTTGCGCGCGTTCGCGGATCTCTTCGGCGTAGGGCGTGAGCACCATCTGCCGTCCGGCCCTTACTAGCAGCGGGTCGCCGGTGACGGCACGCAGGCGGCTGAGGGTGCGGCTCATCGCCGAGGCGCTGAGACTCAGGCGGCGAGCGGCGGCGGCGACGCTGACTTCATTAAGCAGCACGTCGAGGGCGATAAGTAAATTGAGATCGGGTTCAGTCATGACGCGCGTTTTACTCCAGAGTCAGTCAAAGTGAGAAGGCGTCTGGTGCAGGTTATAAGTGCAAATGCTGCGCCTTCCGCCTTATCTCAGCGACGAGTATATTTGCTTCATCGACAACTTAATACGAGTGGTAAAGGCTATTTATGGAATTATTCTCCAACCGACCCGGTGACGACGGCCTGCCCGGCCGCGACCGTTTCTTCGCTATGCTAACCGTGATGACCATGGCGGCGATGGTGGTGTTCGACGGCTCGATGGTCAATATCGCCCTGCCGCAAATCGCGCGCTCGCTCGAGGTTTCCGCCGCCGCCGCCGTTTGGGTATCGAATGGCTACCTGCTGTCTGCGGCGATGTCGCTGGCTATCTTCGCCGCCCTCGGCAGCCATATTGGCTTTCGCGCCCTGTTCAGCGGCGGCCTGATCCTGTTCACGCTGGCGTCGGTGGGCTGCGTGTTCTCTTCCTCGCTGGACATGCTGATCGCTATGCGGCTGCTACAGGGGATTGGCGGCGCCGCCACCTTGAGTATCGGCCCGGCCATTTTGCGCACCGTGTTCCCTAATCGCCTGCTGGGAAGAGTGCTGGGCGCGAATGCCCTGCTGATCGCCGCCAGTACGGCCGTTGCCCCGATGCTCGGCGGCACCATCCTCGCCGCGCTAAGCTGGCAATGGCTATTTGCGATTAATATCCCACTGGGCGTCGTGGCGCTGCTTCTGGCTTTGCGCGTGGTGCCGGGCAAAACCAGCACGGTTCGCCACCCCTTTGATGTCGCCGGAGGGGCGCTGTCTGCCATCACGCTCGGCGCGCTGATCATGGCCGCGAATAGCTTTTCCCATGCGGACAACGGCCATTTTTCATCGCAAACTCTGCTGGACGCTTTGGCCTACGCCGTGGCCGCCATTGTGGCCGGGATAGCCTTTGTCTGGCGTCAGCGCCGGGCACCTAAGCCGCTGCTGCCTCTGGGCATGTTCGCCTCATCGCGCTTTTCTCTGGCGGCGCTCACCTCGTTGGCGTCCTTTGTCAGTCAGGGCATCACCTTCGTCGCCCTGCCGTTTCTGTTCCAAAACGTTTATGGCTATAGCGCCTTTACCTCGGCCCTGCTTTTCACCCCGTGGCCGATTGGCATTATCCTCGCCGCGCCGCACGCCGGGAGGCTGGCCGACCGCCATTCGCCAGCGGTAATTTCAACCATTGGGCTGGGGATATTTGCGCTGGGACTGATTCTGCTCTCTTTGCTGCCAGAACAGGCGGCGATGTGGGATATCTGTTTGCGCAGTCTGATATGTGGCATCGGGTTTGGCTGCTTCCAAAGCCCCAATAACCGCGAAATGCTGGCCAACGCCTCGCGCGAAAACAGTGGCTACGCCTCTGGCGTGTTGGCGATTATGCGCACCTTCGGGCAGTGTCTGGGAACGGCACTGGTGGGCGTGATTTTGTCGATTTCACTGAGTGATGCGGCGCACGAAGCTCAGGCGATTCATTTCAGTTTGTGGGTGGCGGTGATAGCCACGGGTCTGGCGATTATTGTTAGCCTGAGCCGCATTAGAAACACTCACCACCAGCCACTAAAAGACGCCTAAAAGCCAAGCCGCACGGGTGTTCAGGCAAATTCGTAACTGATTTTAATCCGCTCTTTAGCTTTGATTTTTCGCAGTTCCAACCCCCGTAATGCCTGGGTGGTGGCGGCATGTGTGCCACCACAGGCTACCGGCACATAGTCGCCCAGACGCACAATGCGCATCTCTTCGTTTTGCGGTATAGACCCCGCCAGCTCTGGCCGCAGGCGGGCGATTTCATCAAAAGACATACTTTCAATGGTAACCGGCAAATCCTGCTCAATTGCCTCCGCCACCTTGCTGCGCACCTGCTCCAGCAGCTGATCGGCGGCTAAGGTACTGTTTCCAGTGAATTCCACATAGGCACCCGGCAAAAAGTGGTGGCCCTTAGCTGGCACCAAAGAGGGCATCAGAGTTTCCACCACGTGGGCAATTAAATGCCCTGCCGTATGGGCCAGCGACGCCCTGCGGCGGAACTCAGCGTCAATAGTTAAGGTCGCGAGCTGACCGATGTCGAGACTGACTTGGGGATCTGCCAAGTAATGGCGCACTTCCCCGCCATGATTCAGCGTCTGACGCACCAAATGGCTTTGGCCATGCTGGGTCACACTGCCGTGATCCGACATCTGCCCGCCGCCCTGAGGATAAAAAACCGTCTGCTCGACCACAAAATAGCGCCCTTTTTCATCTTCGCCGGTGTGCAAGATTGGGCTTTCACAGGTGATAAGTTCAGGTTGAGTCCGGCTTAAAATGCGCGTCATGCGATGTTCCTCTGGTTTTTATTGGTGATTTTTTAACTGCAAACCTGAGTATGGCGCGGGTAAAAGGAGCTGGATTGTAAAAAATTGCACGGTAAAAGATTTTCAAATTCGCCGAGTGCGATTTGCAATAGCCTTTAGGTGAGACATTCCCAAACGATATTGACGACTCCTTTGCTATATGGTTGTATAATACAACCATATTTCAGAGATCGATTTCCATGAGTTCAGCCCTCCAAATAGTTGAAGAAATCCGCGTCGCTTCCCGCAAAATGGTGCGAGAGTTGGGTTTTATGCATAACACGCTGGCCGCCACCCAATACTCCCCGTCGGTGGTCCACACCCTGCTCGAAGTGGAAAACCATGGCTCCATGACGGCGGCGCAGCTGGTGCAAATCCTCGGGCTTGAGAAGTCGAGCGTCAGCCGCATGCTGACTAAGCTGGTGAGCGCCGGTGAGCTGGAAGAAACGCCATCTACCGACGACGCGAGGATCAAGCAGCTTACCCTGACGGCGCAGGGCAGGAAAACCGTCGAAAAAATCAATAGTTACGGCAGCCAACAGGTGATCGCCGCCCTGCAAAAGATGAATCCCCACCAGCAGCAGACCGTCTCACAAGGGTTGAGATTTTATGCCGAGGCGCTAAAAGCCTGTCGCCAAGAGAGCGAGCCGGAAAGCAAAGATCAGGTAAAAGTCATTTGTGGCTACCAGCCCGGAATGATTGGCCGCATCACTGAAATGCACGGCAGTTATTACGCCAGAGAACATAATTTCGGCAGCTTTTTTGAAGCCAAAGTGGCGGCGGGTCTGGCGGATTTCACCGGACGTCTGGATAAGCCGGGCAATCAGATTTGGCTGGCGATGCAAAATGGACGCATTGTCGGCTCGGTGGCGATTGATGGTGAAGATCTGGCGAATGACGATGCCCACCTGCGCTGGTTCATCCTTGATGACGGCTGTCGCGGCAGCGGCGCGGGTAGAAAGTTGATTGCCGCCGCGATGCAATTCTGCGATGAACAAGGTTTCCCGGCGGTACAGCTGTGGACATTCAACAAACTCACCGCCGCTAGGCGTTTATATGAGTCCTTTGGCTTTGAACTGGCGAAAGAGTGGCAAGGCGATCAGTGGGGAAGCACTATCACTGAGCAGCAGTTTACTCGGGCCAAACGCGCATAGCATTGTCGACCAGCGCCATCATGGCCTCTTTCGACGCGCCCTCTTTGGCTTTGATCGACATGCCATTCAGCAGGGTGCTGAAGAAGCTGGCTAAGGCGGCGGGATCGGCAGTTTTCGGCACATCGCCGTCGACCATTCCCAGCTCTATGCGGCCTATGAGAGCGCATTCGGTTTCAAAGCGCGCGGCCTTAACAGCCCTTTGTACTGGCGAGGTGGACGGGCAGGAATTCACCGTCGAGACCACCAGCATGCAGCCCGGCGGGTTTCCTGGGCTGACATATCGCTCGGCGGCTTGCCGTAAAATGCGCTCAATGGCGGCCTTGGCGGTGACTTCTTTACAGGCTTCCACCTGATAATTGCCCGGCCCTTTGATATAGCGATCCACCGACTCAAGAAACAGCCGCTCTTTATCTCCAAAGGTGCTGTAGACGCTCGGCGTGGTGATTTTCATCGCCTCAAGCAGTTCGGCCATCGACGTCGTTTCATAGCCATGCAGCCAGAACAGGCGCATGGCCTGCTCCAGCACGTCTTCGCGATCGAAAGACTTAGGTCTGCCGCGTTTCTTTAATGTGGAAGATTTATCTGTGTTCATAACTCCGATTCTAAAAGATGCCCCCTGACGCAGCAAGCAGCGACCTATCAGACCCGCACGGCGGGCCGCGGCCGGGTGAAAAGCACAATGACCGAGGCCAGCAGGGCAAGAACTCCGCCGAGCATAAAGGCACTGCTGGTGCCGATACTGTCAGCCAGCACGCCGCCGAAGAACGCGCCGCTCGCCAGTGAAATCTGGAAAATAAATACGATCAATGAGGATCCGGTTTCAAACTGCTCAGGCGCGGCCTGATAAACCCAGATATTCAAACATACTGGCATAGCGCCAAACGCCAGCCCCCACATAACAATCAGGAAGGATGCCGTCAGCGCGCTGTCGCTAAGCTGGGAAGCGCCGACCACCGCCACACCCATGAGTAGCAAACAGGCCAAAAGCGTGTGCTTCACGCCGACGCTCTTCACCATCACTTCCGTCAGGAAAGTCCCGACCAGTCCCGCAAGACCATAAGCCATGAGTAATAGAGAGAGATCTGACGCCGATAACCCGAGCTGAAAACGCAGCCACGGCTCGAGGTAGGTATAAGCCGAGAACTGCGCGGCGGCCATGAACAGCGCGATGATCAGCCCATAACGCACGCCGGAGATCTTCGCCACGCTAAATAGGGTGCTGGCTTTTATCGACTGTCTGGCCGGGAGCGAGGGCAGCGTCGCCCATTGCAGCAGAAAGACTCCGATGGCCAACACCGTATTGAGGGTAAATGCCATCCGCCAGCCAAGAATATCGCCGATAAATGCCCCAGCGGGCACCCCGGCGACAGTCCCCACCGCCACGCCCGCCGAAATCAGCGAAGTGGCTCTTGCTCCCTGCTCTTCAGGCACTAGGCGGCGGCCCGCAGGAATGGCAAAAGACCAAAATCCCCCAACGGCGACTCCCAAAATGATACGACCGATCAGCAAAACTCCAAAAGAGGGTGCGAGCATCGCCGCCGCGTTAGAGAAAATCACCAGCGCAGACAAGAACAACAGCAGAGTGCGGCGATTCAGCTGGCGGGAAAACAGTATCAACAGGAGCGCCGAGGCTGCGGCCGCCAGCCCCGGCAGCATCACCGCCAGCCCTGCCCGCCCCTCGCTGACATTCAGCGAATGCGCAATGGGGGTCAGTAAGCCTATAGGCAAGAATTCAGTGTTAATCAAAACAAAGGTGCCGAAGCCGAGCGAGATAACACTCAACCATCGTTTAAATGCAGAAGCGTTAGGCTGGGCGTCCAGGGAAGTGCACTCAGTCATAAAAGGATCCTGAAGGTTTTAAAGTGAGGGAAGCTAGATATCGGGGCTATGAAACGGCATTCAGGGCCAAGCGTCAATAAATTACGTAATGATCATTACGTAATTATTTAGCTGATTATTCGCTAAGTCACTGCCCACGCCTCGCCAACACATCCGCCCTGCTAAAGCTTGCTCCAAAGGGGCTCTGGCGCTATTTCAGCCGCTAAACTTACAGGTTGCACTTACAGGAAATTCTTCCACGTATTAGTATGTTGTAACTAAGCAATTTCAAGGTAATGCGTTTGCATTGTACAATGCAAGTGCATTACACTTTGACCATGCTTTAACCAACAACCTTGCGGATCTTTGAGAGCGGGAGAACGAAACATGGTGACTTTGAAAATGGCTGACGTGTCTCTGCGTGCTGAGTCTCGACTTACCGAACGTAGCCAGACCACGATCCCTGCGTCGATTCGTGATGCACTGAATCTGAAAGCCGGTAAACACATCGAGTATTCCCTGTTGCCCGGCGGGCAAGTTATCTTATCAAGAAAGGACGACAATCAGGACGATCCTGTCGTGGCTCAATTCCTGGCATTCCTTGAAAACGACATGGCGAAAAATCCGCAGCATATCCATGCTGTGCCGGAGGCGTTGTGGTCTGACATTAAGGAACTCACTGCTGGCGTTGAGATTGATTTGGACGCGCCACTTACGGACGATTAGTGGGAGATTGCAGTGGAATCTTTAGAAATTAATGGCTGGAAAATTTATTTTAATGCGTGTTTTACCGAGCAAATTTTAAAACTTCGGCAGGAAGTCAACGCGCTCAAAGCGTCTAATCCGCATGATTATTTTAACAAGCGCCCGACGAAATTGCTGGCGGCAATTATGCAAGTCATCGAGCGCGTGGCTTCAGACCCACTGGGCGCGCAATTCAGGCAGGGAAGTACCTTAGGGCCAGAAAACAAGCATTGGTTTCGCGCTAAATTCCTTCAGCAATATCGCTTATTTTTTCGTTGTAGTGATAAACACAAAGCGATTGTTTTTGCGTGGGTGAATGATGAAAAAACAAAACGCGCCTATGAATCCAAAACCGAGGCCTATAAGGTGTTCGAGAGAATGCTCAATGCGGGTAATCCGCCTGACGATTAATTAATCGTATTTTTATTTATATATTTATTTAACTAATGGAATAAATAAATTCATTCATCAAAATAATAAAAAATAAATATTGAGTATAATAAGAATTTGAGGTATTAAAAGAACAAGGGATAATTTTCTTAAGGATCTATTTCATGGACTCATTAGGATTTAATTTTTCGTCTTTTTTTATCTGTATTATGTCTTATGTTATATTTCTCAAAACCAGAGGGAAGAATCTTAGCAACATCAATTGCTTTTTTTTCCTTTTGTTTGCGACCTTTGTTATTTGTTTCTTCCATCCCCTTACAGTTCTTTTTTTTAATAACAACCCATTATTATGGAAGGTTTTTTTGTTCGATTTTTTAGGAACACTTCTAGCATCGTTAGCATTTAACATTACACTACTTTATTTATATAAAAAGGTGAGAAAATGAAAGAGTTAGAATGGTCCCAACTTAATGTTATATCTGGAGCACAATCCGATATTAACAATGCGAACTCACAATTATTAAATGACATTTCTAGTAATATTGCTTGGGGCGCCGGAATGGGTCTCATAGGTGGCCCGATGGGTGCTTTAGCTGGCGGTGCTGGTGGAGCCTTACAAACAGTAATTCAAGGAGCTTATAAACATGGAAGCGTTAATGTGCAAATGCCACAAGTTCCAATGAGACCAAGCTGGGGAAGTCCCGCCCCTAAACTTTGCAACCCACCAGCTATTACCTCTGGTTGCCCACATTACTAATATCCATAGTTACCTTTAAATAAAGGCCACATAAAAATGTGGCCTTTTCTATAGAGTAGTACAATCCCACGTCATCTCCCCACATAATAAGATTCTGCTGATTTTTGCTTGAAAAACAGCGATGCTAACAACCAGTTAATACAATTGCCATTAGCTGCAAAGGACCCAGAATGAACCAATCAATCGCCATCGTGGGCGCAGGTCTGGGAGGCTTAATGCTGGCCCGGGTTCTTCATCTGCACGGCATTAACGCCACCGTTTTTGAAGCCGAAGCCTCTGCCGATGCGCGTTCGCAGGGCGGTTTGCTGGATATTCACGACTATAATGGCCAGCTTGCGCTTCAGGCTGCGGGGCTTTTCGAGCAGTTTCAGGCAATTATCCAGCGCGGCGCTCAGGCATCGCGGGTGCTGAATAAACACGGCAAGGTGCTGCTTGATGAGCCGGACGATGGCGATGGTGGCAGGCCAGAAGTGCATCGCGGCGATTTGCGTAAGTTGCTGCTGGATTCACTGCCTGAGGGCATGATCCGCTGGGGGCATAAAGTCACGTCAGTCGCGCCGCTAGGCTCTGGGCAGCATCAGCTGACCTTCGCCAATGGCTCGACGTTGGTGACGGATATTCTGGTGGGTGCTGACGGCGCATGGTCGAAGGTCCGCCCTCTCCTCTCCCCCGCCAAGCCAAGCTATGCCGGAGTGACCTTCATTGAAACCTACCTGCACAATGCTAATGAGGATCACCCGGAAAGTGCGGCAGCCGTGGGCGGCGGAACTCTGTTTGCTCTCGAACCAAACCGGGGCATTCTGGCGCACTGTGAAGGTAATGGCACGCTACATGCCTACGCGGCCCTGAGACAGCCTGAGGCTTGGCTCGCTACTGTTGATTTTTCCGTTCCGCAGAGCGCTAAGGCGCAGGTGGCCGCCGAGTTCGCCGACTGGGCACCGGAGCTTACTGCACTTATCACCGAAAGCGAAAAAGACGCCGTAGTACGTGCCATTTCCGTACTGCCTGTGGAGCATCAGTGGCAACGGGTCCCAGGCGTGACGCTGCTCGGCGACGCGGCGCACCTGATGTCGCCCTTCGCCGGTGAAGGCGCAAATCTGGCCATGTTCGACGGTGCTGAACTGGCAAAAGCCATCGTCGCGCACCTCGGCGATATAGAAGCGGCGCTGGCCGCCTATGAAAAGGAACTCTTCCCGCGCAGCGCGGCAGCGGCAGAAGAAGCCGCGCGAAATCTAGAATTGTGCTTTGGGGAGGACGCGCCGCACAGCCTGCTGGCGCTCTTCACCCAGCATCATGATGCTAAATAAGCTCTGTTTAATGATAAAGTTGGCGAAATAGAATGATTAAATCGGGGCGTTGTTGATGAAAAAGAAGGAATTTATTGCTCAGGACTTGCTGAGTAAAATTTACCAACGCAGCGCCCTGCCGGAAGATCAACGCCCGACCAAGCTTCCCCCCGAACGCCAGCTGGCCGAGGAGTACGGCGCATCTCGCTTCACCATCCGCAAGGCGCTGGAGAAGCTGGTGGATATCGGCGCGGTGCGGGTGGTTCAGGGTTCTGGGATTTTTATTAATCCCGGCATCAGTAGTAATCCGTTGGTTTACAACTCCATCACCGAGAAGAAATTCGCTGAAATTAGCTTTCGCATGCTTAATCTGCACAAACGCCGCCCGGACAAGGAAGAGCAGCAGATTTTTGGCCTGACGGCGGATGACTTTATTTGGGCTTTTACCCGGCTGCGCGCGGTGAATCAGCACAACGTGCAGATTGAACAGGCCAGAATGCCCTTCAGCCTGTTTACCGATTTAAACCAGAGGGTGATTGAGAGTTCTATTCAACAATATGTGCTGGGCAAGGGCTATCAGATTTCCCACTCCCTCACCCATTACGACGCCGTGATAGTTAATAAAGTGCAGGCCGAGCTGCTCGGCTGTAAGAAAGGCGCGCCAGCGATGCATATCCTTAACCGTGGAATTCTGCGCGACGGCCAGGTGTATGCGTTCAGCGATATTGTCGATATCGATTATTCCTGCACCTATGTCATCCCCTTCAATCAGGATAATTTGGCCTTTAGGCAGACCTGATATAGCCCTGCTTTTGCATTTTATCTAAGGTCTCCCCTTTGGCGCAGACCATGCCGGTCGACAGTAATTCAAAGTCGAGACTCTGGTAAAAACCTATTTTATCCGGCGCGGCATAGATGAAGATCTTGCCGAAGGGCAGCAACTCTTCTCGCACCGCCTCCATGAGCTGCCGACCATAACCTTTGCCTTGCTGATGAGGTGCCACCGCTACGTCGGAAAGATAGCTGCACCAAGTCATATCACTGATTGCTCTCGCCACAGCAATAAGCTTGCCCTGTTCATAGCCAAACCAGCAGAAAGCGCTGTGGCGAAAGGCATTTTCTAAATCGCCCAACTCACGTAGACCTAGACCGGCGGTATCAATCAGCTCGACCAACGCCTGCCAATCTACCTCATTGATACTTTCTTTCCGCTTTATCATTACCATCGTACAGGGTTCCTTAGACATGCTTGAAGGTGTTTGGTAGGAATTTAATGATCATAAGGCTATTTTGTAAAACAGAAATTTATATATTATTGTTTGGCAGGAAGCTTGATGAATTCATGAAAATCATAGTTCCTAATAGGTTTTATTACAAAAATCTCAAATAAAATCAAAAAAACAACACAACATATTGAAAAGTGATTTTTATAGTAGCCCGACTAATTTAATTAACTAAAAATTCGATAAAAAATTAAACGACAGGTTTAATAATGAGATCTAGCTCACGATAAGAAATATATTATTATTTAAATATGCAGTTTCCAAAAACAAGGGGCCGTTTATGAAAGTTATTGACAATTTATTAGTGGAATACATATCTGGTGGCCGTGGCGGTAATACCGGTGATTATCGCTCAGATCGAAATAAAAATAGTCGCGGAGCACCTGACACCTGCGCCAATCAAGCAGGCGTAAATGGTATTCTTGGAGCAATGGCAGGTATACCAGGAGGCCCTCCTGGAATGGCGGCAGCCGCTGCATTAGCTAGTTTATCGACTGCCGTTTCTTGCTCTAGAAATGGCTCAAGTGGGGGCCGCAATCAAGGTGCATTTGGCGGCAATAATAATAGCAATAGTGTGAATGGGCAATGCCGTCGATAGCCATATTATTAACTCCAGCCTGAAAAATCGCGTCTAAGGGCGCGGTTTTTCGTTAACACTTAGAATGGAATCTAATGATGACCCGCAGTAAGTGGATACACGCCGCAGCGAATATCTTCGCCTTAACACTGAGTATTATTTTAGCCTACGCATCAAACTTAAATATTGTGTCCAATGGAAATAGCATTGCAGATGCGTTTTTAAGCGCATCCTCCTTTATGGGAATAAGGTGGATAGCATTCAAAACATTAACCTATTTCTTTGTTAAACCAGAATAGACCACTAAATGAAGCTCTCTTTTCGAAAGGAATCGATAGAACACCAGCAGACTAAGTGGATAGGTAAAGCATTATTAACCCCCTCTGCCCCAGCTTGGCTAGTTTTGGGATTGTCACTTCTCTTTTTAACGATCTTCATTGCAGCGTTAACCCTCTGCAACTACACCCGCCGTATAAACGTCTTTGGTGAGATAACCAGCGAACCTCGCTCAGTGAACATTTTCGCGACTCAGCAAGGGTTTATTTCAGACCGTTTTGTAAAGGTCGGTGATGTGGTTAAAAAGGGAGATCGTCTCTATCAGATCGATTTTAGCAAAGTTACCCACGGTGGCAATTTCAGCATTAAGACCCGGGAAGCAATAGAGTCGCAGCTGGTTCAAATAGAAAAGATTATCGACAAACTGCAAAAAAATAAGCAGCTGACCGTCGATAATTTACGAACGCAGAAACAGCAATACGAATTGGCCCATAGCCAATCCTTATCGTTCCTCATGGATGCCCGCAAGGGCGCGCAATTCGCTAAAGAGACCATGAAGAATTACTCGGATTACCATCTAAGAGGGCTTACCACGAAAGACCAACTGAGCGCGCAAACCTATAGTTATTATCAGCAGCAGAACAGCGTCCAGAACCTCTCCAATCAGCGAATTCAAGAGTCATTACAAATTACCAACCTTGATACGGAAATCGTCACGCGCGCGGCAGATTTCGATAACCAAATCTCTCAGTACCAGCTTGAACATAGTAGCCTGCAACGCCAACTTGCCGAATCTGACGCCAACAGCACGCGGATCATTGAAGCCCCGGCGGATGGCCGCATTGAGTCACTGAGCGTAACCCGCGGGCAGATGGTCAATCTGGGCGACAGTCTGGCACAGCTTATACCCAGCACCCACTCGACCTACTACTTAGTGCTGTGGCTGCCAAACTCTAGCGTGCCTTATATTTCGCAGGGAGAGAGCGTAAATATTCGCTATGAAGCCTTCCCGTTTGAGAAATTTGGTCAGTTTCATGGCCAAATTGAGAGCATTGCCTACGTGCCGGCTTCAGCCCAAGAGATGGCAACCTATAGCAACTCCCCTATCGGCCAGCCCAATCGACAGGGCGAGGCTTACTACAAAGTGATGGTGGCTTTAACGGAAACTCACTTTCGCCATCAGAATAAAACCTTGGCGCTTTCGAGCGGCATGAAGGCCGAATCCACCCTGTTTTTGGAGAAAAGGCCGCTCTATCAATGGATGTTTTCGCCCTTTTACGGCATTCGAAAAAGTGTCGCTGGGCCGGTAAATGGATAAAAGCTTTTTTAACGATCTCAGTGCAAAGCTGAATCTATCCTGGCGGCGCAAAGTGCCACAGATATTGCAGACCGAGGCCGCGGAGTGCGGGTTAGCGAGTCTGGCCATGGTGTGCCACTACTACGGCGCGCGTATCGATCTCTTCAATCTTCGCCAGCAGTTTGGGCTCTCTTCTCGGGGTGCCACGATGTCGATGCTGATAGACGCAGCCAGCAGTTTAAAAATGAAAAGCCGAGCTTTATCTCTTGATCTTGAAGAGCTTAATGCCTTGAAAACCCCCTGCATTTTACATTGGGATATGAACCATTTTGTGGTGCTTATCACCGTGCGTCGCGGGCGGGTGGTCATTCATGACCCGGCGTTTGGTCGCAGAGTCTTGGGTATTCAGGAGGTGTCGAAACACTTCACCGGCATGGCGTTAGAGCTGTGGCCAGATAGCGAATTCACTCCCGCCACCAAGCGGAGCAAACTGAGTTTTCGCCTTCTGTTATCCAATATTGGCGGCTTGAAAGGCGCATTGTTCAAGATTTTCGCGCTGTCGGTAGTGATTGAAAGTATTAATTTGCTCATGCCGGTCGGCACCCAGCTCATTATGGATCACGTGATTCTGGCGAGTGACCACAACCTGCTGTCTCTGATTTGCATCGGGCTGCTATTTTTTATTTTGTTCCGAACTGTTATCTCAATGCTGAGGTCGTGGACATCAATAGTGATGGATGCGGTTATTGACATCCAATGGGTAGCCGGTGTTTTTGACCATTTGATCAAGCTTCCCCTCTCCTATTTCGAGAAACGCAAACTTGGGGATATTCATTCTCGGTTTGGCTCTTTGGAAATTATTAGAACCACTTTCACCACCAGCATAGTAAATAGCATTATCGATACCATCATGACCGTTGGCGTATTTATCATGATGCTGTTTTATGGCGGCTGGTTAGTGTGGGTGGTACTGGGTTTCACGACCCTCTATATCATTTTACGTTTATCAACCTACAACTATTATCGCCAACTCTCAGAAGAGCAGTTAGTCAAAGGAGCCAAGACTGACTCTCATTTTATGGAAACCTTATATAGCATCAGCACCATTAAATCTCTGGATCTGGCGGGTTCGCGCTCTCAATTTTGGATGAACCTGAACGCCGATACGGTGAATGCCGATATCAAACTCACCAAAATGAATATGCTTTTTGGCGGCATAAGCTCACTAATAGCCACTCTCGATCAGGTGGTTATTCTGTGGCTAGGGGCCTCTCTGGTGATTGAAAATCAGATGACATTAGGCATGTTTGTGGCCTTCAACGCCTACCGTGGTCAGTTCTCTGAGCGCGCCTCAAGCCTCATCGGTATGCTGCTGGCCCTGCGAATGCTCAGCTTGCATAACGAAAGGGTCTCAGACATCGTGCTTTCTGATAAAGAAAAACAGATGCCCAGCCAGGCTGTATTTCATGTCGGAAAAGCGCTCTCTTTCGATGTCCACCAGTTGTCTTACCAATATGACGACATTTCAAAGCCATTAATTAGGGATATGAGTTTTCATATTCATTCCGGCGAAAGCGTGGCAATAATCGGTCCGTCGGGCATTGGCAAGACAACATTAATGAAATTGATGTGCGGATTATTAGTACCGACATCAGGAACGCTGCGGGTTGATGGTGTAGATATACATGCCATAGGTATTAATAATTATCGCAAATGCATCGCCTGTGTGTTGCAAGACGATAAACTTTTGGCCGGTTCAATTGCGGAAAATATCGCCGGATTTACGTCGTCTGCTGATATACGGTGGATTGAAGAGTGCGCGCAGCACGCCAATATTCACGAAGAGATCATTGCCATGCCGATGGGTTATGAAACCTTAATTGGCGAGCTGGGAGGAAGTTTGTCCGGAGGCCAGAAACAGAGATTGCTGATTGCCCGAGCCTTGCATCGCCGCCCGAGCATCCTCTTTATGGACGAAGCCACCAGCCATCTCGATCTTGATAACGAAGCCTGTATTAACGCGGCGATCTCAGCGCTGCACATTACCCGAATCATTATTGCCCATCGCCCATCAACCATAGCTTCAGCAGGAAGAGTCATCAGGCTTGAACCTCCCGCCTTTTGACCCTCACTTTCGCCTTTAACCGCTCTGCTTTACGGTGTATGGATCGCGCCATTCGGCAAACGGCTTTGGGTCCATTCATGTGGGCGATAGACCACCGGGAATTCCTCTGCGGCTTTAGCATCGAAGCCGACGCCGATCCCTGCCTTTTCAATTGGATAGAAGTAGCCACCTTCGGGTTTCACTGCGTCCGGGAACACGCGCTGGGTGTTAGCGGGATAGGCCACGAACTCCTGAATCGCCGCGTTGTGCAGATGAATGTTCAGATGGGTATTCACCGCCGCGCCGATCGGCGTCATGTCCGGCGGGCAATGCCAGGCAAGGCGCACGCCGAAGCTTTGGCAGAAGCTCCCCAGCTTGAGGGCCGGGGTGATACCGCCAATCTGTGAAACGTGGCAGCGGATAAAATCAATGCGGCGATTGATCACCAAATCTTTCCACTCGGCCGGGTTGTTGAACAACTCACCGGTCGCCAGCGGCACGGCCGTTTGATTGCGGATCTGCTCCAGCCATTCGTTTTGGTGCGGCGGTAGGATATCTTCGATGAAGTACGGGCGGTAGGCTTCCACCTGTTTGGCGAACTGCAAAGCCTGCTGCGGGAATAAGCGCTCATGGACGTCGTGCAAGATATGGAAGCGATTGCCGTATTTCTCGCGCAGCGCTTTGAACATCGCCAGCGTGTTGTCCATGTACTGATCTTGGTCGTAGTACGCGCCCTCGGTCGGATTTTTGGTACCGTGGAAGTCCTGCGCGTTGCCGCCGTAAAACCCCAGCTGGCAGCGAATATGGCGATAGCCTTCCGCCAGCAGGCGATCTACTTCAGCATACAATCCTTCCAGCGTGTCACTGGCCGCGTGGCTGTAAGCGGTGATCGCGTCTTTAGATTTCCCGCCAAACAGTTGGTAGAGCGGCATATCCGCCAGTTGGCCTTTAATGTCCCACAGCGCCATATCTATTCCCGCCACAGCGTTGTTCATCACCGGGCCATTGCGCCAGTAAGCGTTGACCATCATCATCTGCCATAGGTCTTCAATATGGTTGGCGTCGCGGCCTATCAGCAGCGGCTTAAGGTACTCATCCACCATCAGTTTTACCGCCAGCGGGCGCTGCTGGAAGGTCGCGCAACCCAGTCCGCGAATGCCTTTATCTGTCTCAATCTTCACCACCACCAGATTATGGCGATCGGGGCGAGTTATCTGGCATTCAATATTTGTAATAAGGGTGGGCTGCATAATTTATTCCTCGGTGGCTCACATAAAACTGCTCTTAAAAAGCTATTTATCGAGTAACCATGATGGACGGAAATAATCTGATTTCATCAATTTCACCCTATTTTAAACCCTGTTGTAAACCTTAAATTTAATTCATTTTAAATGGTTTGGCATTCAGCATCGAAGACCAGTAAAAACCATACCAATTTGCTATAACCTCCACAAATCACCGCCGTTCAGGGTGGTTTTGTGAGTTGTATCATGTTTTATTGGTTTGTTTTTGTCGGCATGGAACATTAGTATTCCATGCTATTCACGTCATTATTTTCGACTTCATAATAATAACTGTTCGCAGTGGGGTTTTTATGGCAAAAACAGAAGCAATGCAGAAAATTATCCAGCTTGTGGGTGGGCCAGAAAATATTAATAAAGTCTGGCACTGCATGACTCGGCTGCGTTTTGATCTGATTGATGAAAATAAAGTGGCGTGGCAGGAAATAAAAGCCCTGCCCGGCGTATTAGGTGCGCAAAGCCAAAGTGAGCAGGTGCAAATCATCATCGGCCCGAAGGTGAATGAGTGGTATGAGGAGATAGTCAGCCATCTTAAGCCAGTGACGCTGGAAAAAGCCGATAAACCGAAAGCGCGTAAAGGGCTGGTGTCGCTGTTTATGGATACCGTCTCCGGCGTTTTTGGCCCAATCGTTCCGGCCATCGCGGGCGCGGGTATGATCAAAGGTCTGCTGGCCGGCCTGATCGCGCTGAAAGTGATTTCAGCCAAGAGCGACACGGTGATGGTTATCGACCTGATCGCCAGCGGGGTGTTTTACTTCCTGCCCTTCTTCCTCGCGGTGTCTGCGGCGAAAATCTTTAAAACCAATGAATATTTAGCCGCGGCGGTAGCAGCCTGCCTGATGTACCCAACGCTTATCGACGCCGCCAAGGCACTGGCCAGCCACACGCCGGGCGCCGCCAGCGCGATTTACTTTATGGATGTCATTCCGGTCTCGGTGTTTAACTACTCGGCAAGCGTGATCCCGGTGATTTTCTCGGTTCTGGCGCTCAGCTACATTCACCGCTGGGTAGACAGGTTTATGCCGGACGTGCTGAAGACCGTGTTCACCCCAACGCTGACGCTGTTTATCGCCGCGCTGGTGTCGCTGTCCGTGATTGGACCGGCGGGCATTTACCTCGGCAAGCTGCTGGCTTTCTTCATTCAGGGGCTGTTTGACGTCTCGTCGGTGTTCGCGGGCTTTATTGTCGGTGCCATCCGGCCAGTGGCAATTTTGACCGGCATGCACCATGCCATGACGCCGATTGCCTTGCAGAACTTCACCGATCAGGGCTGGGATATGCTGATGCCGATGATGTTCATGGCCAACATGGCGATTGCCGGTTCCACCTTCGCCATCTACTTCCACGTGAAAACTCGCGAGGAGAAGACGCTGGTAATTTCCGCCGCCGTCTCTGGCTTACTGGGAATTACCGAGCCAGCGCTGTTTGGCGTGCTGACCCGCTATAAGAAAGCCTTTATCGCTACCACCATCAGCAGTTCGATTGCCTCGGCCTTCATCGCTTTCTTCGGCGTGCGGCTGTATGGCTATATCCTGTCGAGCATTTTCAGCCTGCCGGCCTACATCGGCCCTTACTTTATCTACATCCTGATGGGGGTGACTATCGCGCTAGTGCTGTCATTTACCCTGACTTATATGCTGGTGGTAAGAGGCGATAAAATCTCAGAATCACAAAATCCTGAGATTATCGCATCCCAAGATTCACACTAAGTGACAGGCCACTCGATGCCCCGCTTCGCCAATGGCGCGCAGCAGGGGCACTTCCTGGCGACAACGCTCGGTGGCTAGCGGGCAGCGCGTGTTGAAGCGACAGCCTGACGGCGGCTGCGACGGGTCGGGGATCTCACCCTTGGCCATCGCCACCGGCACGCTGCCCGGGTCCAAGGTCGGCACCGCAGCCAGCAGAGCCTGAGTGTAAGGATGTAGCGGCTGGCGGAACAGCGTGTCGCGATCGGCCGTTTCGACAATCTGCCCAAGGTACATCACCGCCACGTCATCACACAGGTGCTCCACCACCCCAAGGTCGTGGGAGATGAACAGGAAGGTGACACCGTGGTCATCGCGCAAATCTGAAAAAAGATTGATGATTTGCGCCTGAATCGACACGTCCAGCGCCGAGATAGGTTCATCGGCAATGATAAAGTCTGGTTGCAGGATAAGCGCCCGGGCGATACCAATGCGCTGACGCTGCCCGCCGGAAAACTCGTGTGGGAAACGGTTGTAGTGCAGCTCGGATAAGCCGCAAATCTTCATCACCTCCAGCACTTTGCTGCGCAGCTCGCCCGGCGCGCACAGCTTGTGCTCAAGCATCGCTTCGCCGATGGCATCACCCACGCGAATTCGCGGGTTCAGCGAGCTATAGGGATCCTGAAATACCAGCTGGATTTTTGGCCGCAGGGCTTTCAGCTGTTTGGGCTTCAGTGCCGAGAGGTCTTCGCCGCGAAACTTCACGCTGCCCGCCGTCTTGTCATATAAGCCGAGCAGGGTTCTGCCGACCGTGGTTTTGCCACTCCCCGACTCCCCCACCAGCCCAAAGATAGAGCCTTTGCGGATGTTGAAACTCACACCATCCACCGCGCGAAGCTGGCCGGTCACCTGCCCGAACACGCCATTTTGGATTGGAAAATGCTTTTTCAGGTCTTTCACTTCGACCAAATATTCTGTGTTCACGGCTGTACCTCTAATGGCGACGCGGTGGCAAGCCCGCTGGCGGGCAAACCACTGTAGAAACAGGCGGCCTGACGGGTCTCCCCCACCAAAGCCGGAATGCCCTGACGGCAACGTTCGGTGGCTTTGGCGCAGCGCTCGGTAAATGCGCAATATGGCGGCAGCGCGGTAAGGCTCGGCACCTGACCGGGGATGGAATATAAGCGGCGGCGGCGTTCGCCGGGCACCGGCCTTGAGGCAATCAGCCCCTGAGTATAAGGGTGCAGCGGGTTGCGCAGCACGTCGGCGGTCGGCCCCTGCTCGACGATTTTCCCGGCGTACATCACCACCACGTGGTCAGCCATTTGGGCGATCACGCCCAAGTCGTGGGTGATGAGCATCAGCGCCATGTGCTGGCGCTGGGCCTGTTCGCGTAGCAAGGTGAGGATCTGCGCCTGCACGGTGACATCCAGCGCGGTGGTCGGCTCGTCGGCAATCAGCAACTTAGGCTTGCAGCTCAGCGCCATGGCAATCATCACGCGTTGCAACATGCCGCCGGAAAGTTGGTGCGGGTAGCTTTCCATCAGGCTTGCGGCGCGGGCTAAGCCGACTTCCGTCAGCAAAGCCGTGGCCTTAGCCCATGCGGCTTTGGGTTTATCCCCGAGATGGCGAATCAAGGGTTCGACCAGCTGCTCGCCGATGGTCAGCACCGGGTTCAGCGCGCTCATTGGCTCCTGGAAAATCATCGCCAGCTCGTTGCCGCGCAGATCCGCCATGCGGGAAGGCCGCAGGGTCAGCAGATTGGTGCCCTCGAACCAGATCTCGCCGGAGTCGATGCGTGCCGACTGCGGCGGCAGTAGCCCCATCAACGACATGGCGGTGACGCTTTTGCCGCAGCCGGACTCACCGACCACGCCGACCGTCTGGCCGGGCATCACGTCGAAACTCACGCCTTGCACCGCGCGCACTCTGCCCTGCTCGCTGGAAAACGACAGCGACAGGTTGTTAAAACTGACTAAAGGTTGCGTCATGGCGTTAACCCCGCTTCATTTTTGGGTCTAAGGCGTCACGCAGCCCGTCGCCCAGCACGTTAATCGCAATCACGGTGAGAAAGATGGCAATGCCCGGCGGCATCCACAGCCACGGACGGCGCTGGAAGTCGATCAGACTGTTGGCGGCATCCATCATGTTGCCCCAGGAGGCCATCGGCGGCACCACGCCCAAACCGAGGTAGCTCAGCGCGGACTCCATCAAAATAGCGTTGGCAACGGCCATGGTGGCCATTACTACCAGAATCGGTACCGTGTTCGGCAGTAAGTGACGGAACACGCGACGGCGGGAAGAGAGCCCCAGCACCTGCGTCGCCAGCATAAACTCGCGCTCGCGCAATGAGAGGATCTGCCCGCGCACCAGACGCGCCAGCTTCGGGCATTCGATCAGGCTCAGCATCACGATAACCATATAGATGCGCGAGTCCGGCGAGAAATCCAGCTCGGACAGCATCGCGCCCATTACCAACAGCAAAGGCAAAGTGGGAATGGTCATCATTAGGTCGGCAAGGCGCATGACGATTTTGTCGGTCAACCCGCCGACATAGCCGGAAAGCGCCCCGAGCAGATAGCCCAGCGTCACCGAAAGCAGCATGGTCAGCAGGCCGATAACCAGCGAAATGCGCCCGGCCAGTAGCAGGCGGGTATAGATATCGCGGCCCAAAAAGTCGGTCCCTAGCCAGTGCTGGGCATTAGGGGCTTTGTTGATCATCAGGGCGTCAGTGGCTTCATCGCGCCACGGGGAAAACATCGGGCCAAACACGCACCACAGCGCCATAACCGTCAGCAGAATGAGGCTAAACATTGCCAGCGGATTGCTGCGTAATGCCTTCCACGCCTGATGCAGTGGTGAAGGCGTGGCCTGCGCCAGCGCGGGGATTTGCGCCTTACGCAGCCGACGCTGGCTGGAGAACAGAGAAATTAACATTATGACTTCACCCGAATACGTGGATCAGCCCAGGCATAAAGCACGTCAGCGATCAGGTTGCCAAGGATGGTGAGCACCGCCAAAAACAGCGTGAATCCCATTAATACCGGGTAATCGCGGGCGGCCAGTGAGTCGATATTGATATGCCCGGCTCCCGGCCAGTTAAAGACCTTCTCGGTGATGATCGCGCCAGAAAAGAGCCCCGGCAGCTCAAAGCCCATCAAGGTAATGAGCGGCAACAGCGCGTTGCGTAGGGCATGCTTGAAGATAACCGTTCTTTCGCGCAGCCCTTTGGCGCGGGCGGTACGGATGAAGTCCATCCGAATGACATCCAGCATGCTGGCGCGGAAATAGCGTGTCAGGCTTCCTGCTTGCAACATGACCAACGCGAGCACCGGCAGGATCAGGTGTGCCGCAACCTGCATCACCCAGGGCCACCCTGTCGCATCGCTGCCGGTATTGGTCATGCCGCCAACCGGCAACCAATGTAAGTCCACGGCAAACCATTTGATGAGCAGCAAACAGAGGAAGAAGGTGGGGAAAGACATGGCGGCGAAGATCACCACGCTGACCACGTGATCAAACAGCGAATAAGGTTTCAACGCCGAAACGATGCCCACTGCCAGCGCGATGCCCCAATAGAGCACCATGGAGATCCCGGCCAGCAGGAAGGAGTTCCAGATATATTGATTGAGCAGCTGGCTGACGGGAATTTGGTATTGCAGCGAAAAGCCGAGGTTGCCCTGCAGCAGCTGGCCCAGCCAGCGGAAATAGCGGGTAAACACCGGCTGATCGAGGCCGTAAAGCGCTTTGAGTTCGGCGGCACGTTGCGCCGTCAGCGTCACGTTGCCATCAATGAAATCGCCGGGAGTTAACGCAAACAGCATGAAGATCAACAGCGAGGCGAGGAACAGCATCGGGATGGTTTGCAGCAATCGCCGCAGAATGAAATTTCTCATGACGTTCTCATTGCCACTGCCAATCAAAGACCGGCAGTGGCGTTATTTCTGATTATTTAACCACTTTCACATCTGGCAGGCTTCCCGTCAGACCGTTGTAGATATCCGGTTTGAAGCCTGTGACCCGTGCGCTACTGGCCGAGAGAATTTTACGGTTTGCCAACAGAATGACTGGCGGATCGTTGGCCAGCACCTGATACAACTTATGATAAATCGGCTTACGTTTTTCAATGTCCAGTTCAGCATTGGCCTGATGGATCAGTTCATCCACCTGCGGGTTGTTGTACCCACCCTGAGTGGCGGCTTCTTTGCTATAGAAATCCCACACGCCGTCGTGCGGATCGTTCAGCGTACTGGTGCTAAAGGAGGCCAGATCGTAGTTGCCCGCCTTGCGTTGGGACATCAGCGCGTTGAAGTCCAATACCTGTGGTTTGAGCAGCACGCCAATCTGGCGGTAGTTCTCTTTGGCAATCGGGATCAGCGCGTCGTTCAGCACTTTCTTGCTGACCAGCAGCGTCAGTTCAAGGCGCTTGCCATCTTTCTCACGGATGCCGTCAGAGCCAACTTTCCAACCTGCTTCGTCCAGCAGTTTCTTAGCCTGGGCCGCGTCGTATTTGTATTGATTCACGCCCTCGGCGTTGTAAGCCCAAGAGATTGGCGAGATCGGCTCATTGGCTACGGTACCGTAGCCCTGATAGACCACGTCGACCAATTTTTGGCGATCAAGACCGTAGATCAGCGCCTGACGGACTTTGACATCTTGCAGGGCCGGGCGGCGGAAGTTGAACTCAATCTTGCTGTAATCGCTGGAACCATAAAGGTTGATGTTGGCGAAGCCCAGTAGCTTGAGCTGCTCGATATCGTCTGGCCGCGAAGTAAAGGCGTCGTAGTCAGTGTCACCGGTCTGGAACAGCTGGAAGTTAGTCGACGGGTTGGTCACGCGATAGATAAAGCGCGGCGTTGGCGGCACGCCTTTATAGTAATGGGTGTTGGCGTGGAAACGGATCTCCTGTCCCGGAATGTATTTTTCGTAAACATACGGGCCATTGCCTAGCGGCTTGCCGTGCAGGGTTCTCAATTCATCGAGATTGCCGCGGGAATAGCCTTTGCCGTAATAGGCTTTTGACAGAACCGGGCCGCCGATTTTTTGCAGCGTCGTGGCGCCCGCCTCTGTGGTGGTCACTTGCAGGGTCTGCGGGTCGATCACCTTCAGGCCAGATACGCTATCTGCTTTACCGGCTTTGTAGTCATCACCGCCGACGATATGGGCTAATGAAATGTCGGTGTCGCCATCATATTTCGGGTCATAAAGTACGGTCAGAGTGAACGCCACGTCTTCAGCGGTTAACGGCGATCCGTCGCTGAAAGTCAGGTTAGGATGAAGCTTGATGGTGTAGGTTTTGCCATCGGGGGATACGGTCCAGCTTTCAGCTAAACCTGGGACAGATTCGCCGTGGCTGTTTAAATCGATCAGTCGGGCAAAAATCACGTTAGTGACGTTTTCGTCCCAACCGTTTACGAAGAAGTAAGGGTTAAAAATACCCTGAGGTTCAGAGATACCCGCGATCACGGTATCTTTGCGTAACTTAGCCGCAGCGGGGATCTGGCTGGCATCGGTGGCAGGCGTAATGCCTTCTTTTAGCTGCTCGTCAGCAACAGACAGAGAGGAGAATAAAAGAGAGCCACAGAGCACTGCCAGCTTAAGTGGCGTAAAGCGCGGCAGGCCGCGGGTTTTAGAATCGTGCAGAGACTTTGCCAAAAGACGTTCCTCATCAAGGTATTTGCATTAAATTTTACAAAACGTGACAAAGAGTAAGGTCGGGTTTTCGGCTTGTCTAACAACGAAAAAGTATGGCTTATAGCAATTTTGTACTGGCACTCTGCTAGTAAGGGTGAACCAGACAGCAGCTTATACTTACGCCTAAAACGACTATCAATGAAGAATGTAACGGAGGAGTGTCCCGATGATGATTTACAACGTGTTCGGCCGCCTGCTGGGCGTCAAGAAAATCGACGGTCGCTGGCAGGTTTTTAACGTGACGCTGCCAGAGAGGAAGTACTCACTTAATCATCAGGTCGCTATTCCTGACTTTATAGAAGAGCATGAGATAGCCACTTACCTCGGCGACATCTTCCACGAGGCGGCCACAGAAAAGCACCCGGATGTGCTAAAGGTGGAATGATTTCCTGCTCTCACCCAGTAAGCGCTTACTAACTTACAAGGCCATATTACAAGCGCCCTCCCCTGAGGGAGAGCGCCAAAATAAGGTGTTATTCAGAAGTTAATTACGCGTAATTACATTGATATTAGAAGACGTTGTGTATTCGCTGCGATATCACTTAGCGGCGGCTTTTTTACTGCGCGAACCCACTTCGGCCATTACTTCTTTCTGTTTGTTTTTATCGCCAATGATCTTGTACCAGCCAGCCAGCTTGCGAAGATCCGGCACTGCTGATTTCTCGTCAGCATCATAAGCGGCTAATTTAATTCGATAATCTTCGAAAATAGCGATGCAGCGACGCGCCCACTCCCCCTCTAACTGTGAACCTGCCACGGCGCGAGGACGGCGCGGTAAGCGTGGTCGCATAGGCTTGGTGGCCTCTGGCGTGGACTCGTCCATGTAGGCAAATTTGATTGAAACCACGGTTCTGCCGCTTTTTACCGGCTCCCATACCACTGAGATATCGGTATTGGCGTTGATCCGATTGATGGTCGGTTCCAGCAGCTTCTGGCGGAAATCGCGGTAATCCTCGTATTTACCGGCCAGCCCGGCCTTCTCACGCATCCAGTTAAGATCCAGCGTCACCTCAATGGCTTTACCGGGACGGCGGCCGTAAAGGTTTTTAGCTTTGATCAACCAGCCATACAGCCGTACTGAGAATGGCGTATCTAGCTTGGCGATGTTGGCGAAATTAAGTTTAGTAAAAGACTCTTTTAATTCATAGAGATAGGGTGCAACGTCTTGGCCGAAACGCAGCACGACGGCGCTATGATCGTCGCTGCTAACATACTCAAGTCGTGAGAACCAGGAGAGCTGAACCGTGCGGATCTTGCCGGTTTTAGCATCAGGTTTGTAGATAGTGACCGGCTTTTTCATCAGGCTTTCAGCGGCTTCGCGCAGCTGCCTGTGGCTGCTGGTGGGGTTCACGCCATAGATCCGCTGATAATCCTGAGGGAAAAGTCGGTAAAGAGTGTCTGGCTGTGGTTTCCTGCTATCGATTTGGGCTAAAGCCAAATTGAGTAACCGCATCTCATCAAGGGTTACGCTATACGCCCCCTCGAGAAGATCATTTCCCTGAACAACGGTTAGTTTATTGAGTTCCATGTCGCAGGATCCATAGGTGGAATGTAGACAAATTATTCCACATATAAATTGCTGCCGTAAAGCAAAAATACTAACTAATTAATTCTTTTATATCATTGTGTTATGTGGCTTCCAAAAAAGTGCGATCAGGAAATTTCTCCACATAAGATTTTTCGAGATGTCTCGCAAGATAAGATCCTTGGCGATTCGTGACGCAGAGCGAACAGGAAATTCTTCCACATTAAGCGATAAGGATCGCACTTCGCCGCGCAACCCAATGTGAGATTTCTTTCGGTTTGGATCAGGAAATCTCTCCACATATGAACTTTCGACAGGGTTATTGGGTTGTGTGATCAAGCTCTCATCTCGCAATTTACCGGTTTTTAGCTGTGCCGATGCCCATTACAGGAAATCTTTCCACATTAGCCTCCACCAAACAGCATGAAAAGTTTCCACATATGGACTGATGCGAGGCAACAGGAAATTTCTCCACATATCGCCCTCCCCTTGTTAGAGAAACGGCTACCAATAAGGGATCCAGACAATCGAACAGGAAATCTTTCCACGTATGTAGAGATGTTAAATGATCAGATAATCTTTCCACATATAACAATGTGACGCTGTCACACATGACATAAGTGGATGATTTAGTGAAAAGTATAAGGCAGACGTTTTAAGAAAATTTCAGAGCTGGAACATGAAAAGTCTCCACATGAAGTTACGACAACGCGTACAGGAAATCTTTCCACATTTAGTCGTTCAAGTAAGGGATTCATGTGTGACGCGGTAACAGGAAAAATCTCCACATATGAGGCGTCAACACCAACAGGAAATTCCTCCACCTTTGATGTTCTGCCCTGCTAATGCAGTAGTTAAACCCTTTACACATAACGCTTAGTCCCGGTGATCCTGCTAAAATACTAAAAGTCTCAAACAGTCCAGAGTTATCAACAGGAAATTGCTCCACATAAGTAAGATCATGATATCCCAAAAGTTATCCACAGGAAATTACTCCACATGGAACAGGAAAAGGATCCACATTCAACAGGAATGATCTCCACATGAAGCATGAAATCACTCCACATATAGACTCGTAACTGGTTGATACTAAAAGTGAAAAAGGCGCTCTAAAGAGAAAGGTTTAAAGTTAAAAAGAAACAAAAGAGTTATTAGATCTTTGGATCCTTCCCTTAAAACAGGCGTCTGGCGGGGGTTTGGCAAAAAGCGGGAAGATCATGCTGACCATCGCTGATCAGCATGCAGACCGGAGATTAAACGCGTTCGTTGTGGATCAACCAGCCTTCGATAAGCTCGGTTAGAACATCTTTCATTTCACGATCCTGCAAAAAGCAGCTGGTCTTAAAGCGCTTATGCAGATCTTCGTCGATATTGGTTTGCAGTTTTTTGACGCTTGATGGCGGTTTAGATACAGCTTCCAGAGCCGTATTGAGTTGTCGATGCTGGCCTAATTTCATTTTCATTTCAGCAACTCCATGATCTCTTTGGTCATAATTTCAATCTCCCCTTTCGCATTCCCGTCGGTGGTATCAAATACCGTGCCGCCATCCATCATGGTGCGGACATAAACTTGACGCTGAGAGGTGCCTGTTCTGAGTGCTGGAACGCCAGTATCTGCAATCGACTCTTTCAACACTTCTAACATTTTAGCGGAAGCGACCTTCTTGGTGATCAGAAAACGCGCAATCACGGGTTGCAGGTTTTCACGCGCTTCTACGACCGCCAGGATAGCGCCACAGGCCGCAAAGTCCAAAGGTGAGGGAGTAACCGGAATTAACACCAAATCGCTTACCATGACCGCTGCGGAGGAAATAGCCGATATGGCGGCAGCTCCGTCGATCACTACGTAGTCATATTCCTTCAGCTGTTTTCTGACGGTGTAGACTTCTTTCTCCGACGCCGCTTCTGCAAGGTCGAACTGGCACTTGCTTTCGTCATACCAGTTGCTGATGCTGCCCTGAGGGTCTGTATCGACCATCACAACTTTGTGTCCTTGTCTGGCGAGACAGGTTGCGATGTTAATGGACGTTGTGGTCTTCCCTACCCCGCCCTTCCCGTTCAGGAAGGAAATTATTTTCGCTGCCATTGCAACCTCTTAGTGATGGATTATGGAATCATAAGATTTCACCATCTTTGAATCCTAGGATTATAAGATTATCCAAGTCTGGCATCGTATAATCTCAGGATTCTGTGATTATAAAATCCACGAATCTCATGAGTATGGGATACTATAATGTCCAATACCTAGGATTTCAATATCTCAGGATTTGTAAATCATATAATTCCCTAATCCTAGGATTCTGAGATTACCACATCTGATGTTCCCATTATCTTAGGATTGTGGGATCTCGAGATGACTGAATCTTTGAATCTTGGGTGGTTAGGATTTGAGGATTGCATCATCATGTTCACCCCGCAGTGCTAGGATTCTATAATCTCAAAATCTCATGATTCCACTATTACTTGGATAGTGAATGGAGTTTTCCATTTGAGGAAAGCCAAGAGGCGTGGCACTGTTGCTGCGGCGTTATATTCATAATCCTAGGATTTAAAAATCCTGAAATCCTAAGATATAATTTGTTAGGATCCTGAGATTTTATGATTACAGGATGCTGAAATCTCCAACCTTAACTTGCCAAATCCTATCATCACAAAATCCTGAGATTTCATAATCCCATAATCATAATAGTTTAATCAATGAGTTACATATTATGATGAGACCCCTCAGCGACGGGGGAGGGGAGTGCTAGATTTTATCTAAAGGGGATTCTAATCCTAGAATCCTATGATTTTGTGCACCTGATGTCTCGGGATTCTATAATCTTATAATCCCATAATCTTTAAATTTGAGGATCCTAGAACGCGTAGTTAGAAGAATAAAGTCATGGAATTCTGCAATCCTGTGATTGTGGGATTTCAAAATCTCAGGATTTCCACTGACGCAGCTTATTTATTTCTCTGCATAAAGATTATCCATTAACTGCCGATAAGTTGTTCTCTGGGCGGTGACATCATGTGGGTTTACGATGTCGATAGCCTGCGGATTCATTGCTTTTATCTTTGGTTATGGAGTGAGTTATGCGATTCACCATTCGCGCGCGACTGATAGGCATCGTCGGTTTGTTGTGCATTTTGCTAGCAATCACCACAGGTTGGGGGATCATCGGATTACGCGCAGCCGACCAGAGAGCCATATCCACTTACCGTACTGAACTGCTTCCTCTACAGCACTCCGCCAAACTTTATCGACTGACCCAGCTTCAGTCCGCCACGCTTTTTGAAACACTGCGCTATTGGACTGACAGCGACGAAGTGAGCCAGCGGATGCAGCAAATCGACACTTACCGCAAACAAATCGTCGCTGAACAACAAGCCTATCAGGCGACGTCCATAGTTTCAGGCAGTGCTGCTTTGCGCCAGAATTTCCTCAATGATTTAGCAAAATATCAGGTCGCGCTGCGTGACGCCGGTTCTTTACTGGCATCGGGTAACCCTTCGGGAGCCTTAGTCATTATTGAAACTCGCCTTCGTTCCGGCAGTCTTGCTCTACAAAAAGATATCGACGCCTTGGATAACCTGATGCGTCAGCAGGCTGAAGCCAACTACAGTGCCAGTTCTAATGCTTTTAATACTATGCGTAACAGTATGTTAGGCATTCTCGCCGCCGGTATTTTCATCGCGCTGATTTCCGGGGGACTGCTTATTCGCTCTTTAACTGCGGCTATCAGTCGGGCAAAACGTCTGGCCGAATCCATATCAGCGGGTGGCTTGAATCATCACATCGGCGATATTCCAGGGGATGAGATGGGGGGACTGATGCAGGCGCTGGCCCAAATGGACGCGCGGCTGTCATCCATCGTTCGCGATGTTGGCGAGAGTGCCAAAGCTTTAAGCCAGGCGGCGGAGCAAATGGCAGAGGGCAACAATGATTTAGCTGCGCGTACTCACTCTCAGGCAAGCTCCCTCGAACAGACCGCCGCCAGCATGGAACAGATGACGGCCACCGTGAAATTCAATGCGGACAACGCCTCGCAGGCCAGCCAACTGGTGCAAACCGTGCGACAGCATGCGCAAAAGGGAAGTTCAGTGCTAAGTGACGCTGTCACGGCAATGCAAGATATTGAACAGTCGAGTAAGAAGATTGGCGATATCAACCGCGTCATTGATGAGATTGCCTTCCAGACAAACCTACTAGCGCTCAATGCGGCGGTCGAGGCGGCTCGCGCAGGCGAGCAGGGCAGGGGGTTTGCCGTGGTCGCTGCTGAAGTTCGCCAGTTGGCGCAGCGCTCAGCTAAAGCGGCACAGGAGATCAAGACCCTAATTCAGGCTAGCGTCAGCAAGGTAGATGTGGGCAGCAAACTGGTTCTGCGTTCCGGTGAAACCCTCAATGTAATCAACGAGGGTTTGGTGAAAGTGGTGAATTTTGTGGCTGAGATAGCCGTTGCCAGTAACCAACAGTCGAGCGGTATTACTCAGGTTAATGCTGCAATCGTGCAGATGGAGAGCGCGATTCAGCAAAACGAGGGGTTGGTTGAAGAAGCCACCGCTGCCAGCCAGACGGTAAATGCCCACGCCGGTAAATTGGTGGAGAAAATGGCTTTCTTCCATTTGAAAAAAATACCGCCTGCCGCTCCTGACAAAGTCACTAAGCAACCCGTGGCAGACGCCTATCAGCCCGCGACGGCTTCAACGCTGGAGCCGGTTAATGTCTGATTTAAAAGGGCTAAAATGGCTTTTTCCTGTGGCGATGGCGGCGTTAAGCCTGAATGCTCATGCCGTGACCACCTTGAAGATTGCCACCATCTCGAATGGCGATATGACCATTATGCAGCAGCTTTCCACCAGTTATGAACAGGCTCACCCTGATATCAAACTCGAGTGGCACGTAATGGATGATGGCGAACTGCGCAAGCAGGTTCTCAGTGATATGAGCAGCGAAAAAGCGAACTTCGACGTCATCACCGTAGGCACTTATGAAGTCCCGCTGTGGGGCCAAAAAGGCTGGCTCACGCCGCTGGATAATCTGCCGGCTGAATATCAGGTTGATGACTTGCTGAAACCCATTCGTAGTGCTCTTTCCTGGCAGAACAAGCTCTATGCTTTACCTTTCTATGGTGAAAGCAGCATGACTTATTATCGCAAAGACCTGTTCGCGGCTAAGCACCTGACAATGCCAGAAAACCCAAGCTGGGATGAAATCAAAAATCTTGCCGCTGAACTGACTGATAAGTCGCAGGGGATTTACGGTCTCTGCCTGCGTGGGTTAGCTGGCTGGGGTGACAACGTCGCGTTAGTCACCACCATGGCCAATGCCTATGGGGCCGAATGGTTCGACGCCGACTGGAAGCCTCATTTGGACAGCGACGAATGGCGTAACGTCTTAAAAGATTATGTGTTTATGCTGCAAAACTATGGTCCGCCGGATGCAAAATCGAACAGTTTTGGGCAAAACCTCAAGCTCTTCTCTCAAGGTAAATGTGCAATGTGGGTCGATAGCACGGTAGCGGCTGGGATGGTGACTAATCCGCAAATCTCGATGGTGGCGGACAAGGTTGACTTTGCGCCAGCACCGGTAGCCATTTCCTCTAACGGATCGCACTGGCTTTGGGCCTGGTCACTCGCTGTGCCGCAGAGTAGCAGTCAAAAGGCTCAGGCACAGGCTTTTATCACCTGGGCGACGTCGCCGGCCTATATCCAGCAAGTTGCGCAGACAGTGGGCTGGGGCGCAATTCCTCCCGGCAGCCGCTATTCCTCTTATGCTGAACCTCATTATCAGAAGCTGGCGCCTTACGCGGCGCGGGTGAAACAGGCTTTAGAAACCGCCACACCCGAGCAGCCAACGCTGTTCCCTGTGCCTTATCAGGGCGTGCAGTATGTCAGTATTCCGGGCTTTGACCAGATGGGTGACGCCGTGGGTAAAAATATCTCTGCACTTCTGGACGGTAAGTTGACGTTGGAGGAGGTGCTGAGTGCTAACCAGCAGGCCGTGACGACCCTGTATCAGTCGGGGAATCATTGAATCTTGAGGTTTTATGATTCAGTGATTTCATGATTTTGAAATCCCATAATCCTGTGATTATATAATTCTTGGATTATGGGATTAAAGGATATGTTTTTAGCTATCAGCGACTTGCAGAATAACTTGCCAGTCCAGAGCTAATTTTAACAACAAGCAGGCGGAGCAAACGAAGATGATGGTTTTGTACATTGGTGCTTCATTAGTGTGATGGATGTCTCATTTTATCAGTCAGCTAAAAATTTAGAACAACCATTTTCTGATTTTTATCCTGCTTTGGTGAAAAGCGCATTTATTGCTTTCCAGCCTGTCGCCAGTGCCAACTTGCTCGGCACAGGAAAATGCATACTCAGCGAATCCCCACCCCAGCAACAACCTTAGCCGTAGTAAGCCATTTGTGCGTTTATCGCTCGATGCCACGAAAGCGCCAACTTGTCATCCTTTAGCCTGAATTAACAATGACTACTGTATAGAAGTTATGCGTGCCTTTGGGGTAAAAACGTCTGAAACATAGTCTATCTGTGCGCTCCGAGGGTGCTGAACTTCAATATTGCAGCAGTGTTTGTTATATTATTGTCCAATTGACGTTCAGGATTTTGGCGTATTTCACTAAAGCCAATATACTTTTAGAACTTCGTCGCTCAGGACAATGACATGTTAGATTTTCGCTTTCCGACTGCAATGCAAATGGTACTCAGCGTCGCCGTGGCCGAAAAAACCGGCGTACGTGCAACCAGTGCGGTTTTGGCTAAGGTTCTGGAAGCTAACCCAAGTTTTATTCGCAAGTTGATGGTTCCGCTGACGCGTAACGGCATTATTGTGTCTACGCTTGGCCGAACAGGCTGCATTACGCTCGGCCGCCCGACAGATCAAATCACGCTGCGTGACATTTACACCGCGGTGATTGATGACAAACGCATTTGGGCGTCGCGCCCCGAGGTGGAAGCCAAGTGTCTGGTCAGCGCCAACGCCTGCTGGTATTTCAAATCGGTCGTTAGCGAAGCTGAAGAAGCCTCGCTGGCCGTGCTCGCTCGCCACACCGTGGCTGATGCGTTGAGTGAGTTTGAATGTAATGACACCCGCACCTGGTGCAGCGATAAGAAAAACGCCTGCACGGAATAGGATGAAGAAGCTTCCGCCGAGAAATAAGCACAAGACAGCTTTCATTTAGCACCAGTGCTCAGTGTTGATTGAAACTGAGCCATAAAAAAGGCCGGGTTATTCACCCGGCCTTTTTGCTTTCCGCTACTTACGGTTAGACCGCCACGGTTTCCTGACGTTCTTTACGCGTCACCAGTCGGCGCAACGCCACGTAGAACACCGGCGTGAGGAACAGGCCGAACAGCGTTACCCCCAGCATGCCGGAGAACACGGTAATACCGGTGACGCCGCGTACTTCGGCACCCGCGCCGTGGCCCAGAATCAGCGGGATAGTCCCGGCGATAAAGGCAATCGACGTCATAACGATAGGGCGCAGACGCAGGCGACATGCCTCGAGCGCGGCTTCAACAATCCCTCTGCCTTGCATTTCCAGTTCACGAGCGAACTCGACGATAAGAATGGCGTTCTTACACGCCAGCCCCATCAGCACCACCAGCCCGACCTGCACGAAGACGTTGTTGTCCCCGCCAGTGAGCCACACCCCGAACAGCGCGGAGAGCATGGTCATCGGCACGATAAGAATGACCGCCAGTGGCAATGTCCAGCTTTCATACAGCGCCGCCAGCACCAGGAATGCCAACAGAATGGCCACCGGGAAGACGATCAGCGCCGCGTGGCCCTGCGTTGATTGCTGATAGCTCAGGTCAGTCCATTGGATATTCATGCCGTTCGGCAAGACTTTATCCGCCAGCTCGCTCACCTTGGTCATAGCCTCGGTCGAAGACAACATGCGCGGATCGGCATCACCAATGATGTCCGCCGCCGGGAAGCCGTTATAACGAATTACCGGATCTGGACCGTAGGTGGTGGTGATGTTCACCATACTGCCAATCGGCACCATCTCGCCTTTATCGTTGCGGGTTCTCAGGTTGGAGATATCTTCAATGGTTTGACGATAGGGACCATCGGCCTGCGCCATGACTTTATAAGTACGGCCGTAACGGTTGAAATCGTTAACGTAGGTCGAACCGAGATAGGTCTGCAGCGTGCTGAATAAATCGTCCAGCGACACGCCCTGGGCCTTGGCTTTATCGCGATCGATCTTGGCATCAAGCTGTGGAACGTTGGCCTGATAAGATGAAATCGGGAAGCCCATGCCTGGTGTCTGCATGATGCCGCCGGACATGGTGTTGATCGCGGTTTGCAATGCGCCGTAGCCCAGACCCGCGCGGTCCTGAATATACAGTGAATAGCCCGAACCCTGACCTAAACCAAGAATTGGCGGCGGCATAATAGAGAAGGCAAAACCTTCCTGAAGCTGCGAAATTTTGGCGTTTATTTCCGCATTGATCGCTGCCGCAGTGCGGGTGCGCTCATTCAGCGGTTTTAGGGCAAAGAACACTGTGCCGGTATTCGGCGTGTTGGTGAATTGCAGCGCATTCAGGCCGGGGAAGGCGACTGAATCACTCACGCCGTCCACGCTCAACCCAATCTCACTCATCTTGCGGATCATGGCATCCGTACGCTCAAGGGAGGCACCTTCTGGCATCTTCACGCCGCCAATCAGGTACATCTTATCTTGGGTCGGAATAAAACCACCCGGCACCAGTTTGAACATAAAGGCTGCGCCACAAAGCAGCAGCAGATAGACCACGAACACTGACCCACGGCGGTGGAGCGTGCGTGAAACTGCTCCCTGATAGCGTTCAGAACTTTTATGGAAGAAACGGTTGAACGGACGGAACAGCCAGCCGAACAGGCGATCGATGATTCGCGTCGGAATATCTTTCTTCGCGCCGTGCGGTTTGAGCAACAGCGCCGCCAACGCCGGGGAGAGCGTCAGGGAGTTGATAGCTGAAATCACGGTTGAAATGGCAATGGTGACCGCAAACTGCTTGTAGAACTGGCCGGTTACGCCGGACAAGAAGGCCATCGGCACGAACACCGCGCAGAGCACCAGAGCAATGGCGATAATCGGCCCAGACACTTCGCGCATCGCCTGATGGGCAGCCGCCAGCGGGGTGAGGCCCTCCTCGATATTCCTCTCGACGTTTTCCACCACCACAATGGCATCATCCACCACGATCCCTATCGCCAACACCAGTCCGAATAGACTCAAGGTGTTGAGCGAAAAACCGAGTAAATAGAGCACGCTGAAAGTACCAACCACTGAAATCGGCACCGCCAACAGTGGGATGATTGACGCGCGCCAGGTTTGCAGGAACAAAATAACCACCAGCACAACCAGCAGAACGGCTTCCAGCAGCGTATGGACGACGGCGCTGATGGAGTCACGCACAAACACCGTTGGGTCATAAGGTGCTTTCCAGGTCATACCTTCCGGGAAACGGGTCGCCAGCTCGGCCATTTTGTCGCGAACGGCGTCAGACAGGTTGATCGCATTGGCGCCCGGCGCCTGGAAGATACCAATACCTACCGCGTCTTTGTTGTTCAACTGGGAACGCAGCGCGTAGTTACCTGACCCCATCTCGATACGGGCCACGTCGCGCAGGCGCACCACGGTGCCGTCATCGCTGGTTTTCAGGATGATATTGCCAAACTCTTCTTCGTTTTGCAGACGCCCTTGGGCGTTAATCGACAGCAGATAGTCGCTTTTGGTCGGCATCGGCTCAGCGCCAAGCTGACCGGCAGAGACCTGAACGTTCTGCTCGCGCATTGCGTTGACCACGTCAGACGCCGTTAAGCCGCGCGACGCCACTTTGTTCGGGTCAAGCCAGACGCGCATCGCGTACTCACCGGCACCGAAAATTTGCACCTGACCGACGCCCGGCAAACGCGCCAGCTCGTCTTTCACTTTCAGCGTGGCGTAGTTACTCAGATACAGCGAGTCGTACTTGCCGGAAGGGGAGAACAGATGCACCACCAGCGTCAGCGTTGGAGACTGTTTCTGGGTGGTGATCCCTTGGCGAATTACGTCCTGCGGCAATCTGGCTTGCGCCTGAGACACGCGGTTTTGCACCTGAACCTGCGCCTGATCCGGGTCAGTACCCGGGCGGAAAGTCACGGTGGTGACCAGCACGCCGTCAGAACCAGCCACAGATTTCATGTACATCATGTTCTCAACGCCGTTGATCGACTCTTCCAGCGGTGTAGCCACGGTGTCGGCGATCACTTTCGGGTTGGCACCCGGATACACGGCGCGTACCTGCACGCTCGGCGGTACCACGTCCGGGTATTCGCTGATCGGCAGAAGCGGGATGGAGATTAAACCACCAACAAAAATCAGGATCGACAGCACCGCGGCAAAAATCGGTCTGTCGATGAAAAAGCGGGAAAAGTCCATAATTCAGGATTCTCTTTCAGGGCTTAGTTAGAAGCGACAGTTGAAGCCATATCAATCGTCTTGGCATTCACCGGCATGCCCGGCATAAATACCTTCTGCACACCATCGACGATGACTTTGTCACCGCTGACTAAACCTTTTTGCACAATACGCAGACCTGAATATTGACGGCCTAATTCGACATCGCGACGCTGCGCCTTGCCTTCTTTATCGAGCACATAGACAAACTTGCGGTCTTGGTCAGTCAGCACGGCTTTATCGTTGATCAGCACCGCGTCGAAGCGTGGGCTGCCCGGCATTTGCACGCGAGCAAACAGGCCTGGCGTGAAGCGGCGTTCGCTGTTATCGAGCACGGCCCGCATACGAATAGTCCCGGTACCGGAGTTCAGCTGGTTGTCGGTGAAATCGACATAGCCGGTGTGCGGATAACCTTGCTCACCCGCCAAACCGACGTTGACCTGCAACTTGGTGCCAGGCGCGGCAATGTGCTGGCCATCGCGAGCAAGTGACTGATAACGCAGGAAAGTGGCTTCATCTACATCAAAGTAAACGTAGACTTTGTCGAGAGACACCAGCGTGGTGAGAACACTCGCGCTGTCACCGGCTGTCACCAGATTACCCACGGTTATCATGGCGCGGCTGGCGCGACCGTCGATGGGCGCCGTGACCTGAGTGAAGTCGAGGTTTAACTGAGCCACATCCAGCTGAGCCTGCGCGGCAAGAACGTCGGACTGCGCTTGCGACGCGGCGGCTTTACGCTGTTCCCAGATCTCGGTTGAGACGGCCTGAGTGCCAATCAATTTCTCAGTACGGCCTGACTCGCTGCGGGTCAGATTCGCCTGATTGCGTGCATGAACCAGCTCGGCCTGAGCCTGCTCGCGGGCGGCGCGATAGGTGCGGTCATCGATGGTGAACAGAACCTGGCCTTTTTTAACTTCCTGACCTTCGGTGTAGTTCACTTTATCGATATAACCGGAAACGCGCGGGCGCAGTTGCACGCTCTGCACGGCTTCAATGCGGCCGTTAAAATCATCCCATTGGTTAATCTGTTTGACGACGACATCCGCTACGCTGACGCCCGGAGGCGGTGGCGGGCCATTTTTTGCTGCGCTGTTGTCGCAAGCACTGAGCACGGTGACCAAGATCGCAACCAAAGAGAGTTGCAAAGCGAGTAGAGGCGCGCGAAGTGAGCGGCCCCGTTTAACCATTGGGTTTTGCAGACTTGCCATTATTTTTATTTCCAGTGAGTAAGCTCAGTCAGGCAATACAACCGGATCCTGTCATCCGGGTAACGTCCTTTGCCTGAGCGGGCTTTTGTCCGATTTGCGTCGTTCAATGACACAATTTTGCAGCGAGAAAAGAGGTGTTGCTAAATTTAAAGTATCAATGAAAGATACATTAATTCGGGGGGATTGTAGGGAGGTCCCTAACAAAGAGCAAGAATTACTGTTGCACTTTATGTGCTGTTTTCAAAAGCGGATATCTGTGAAGTCGGTCACGGAGGAAAAGCGAAGATTTAATGCAACAATAATACTTGCATTTATCCGCAAATCCCGTCAGTCTAAAAACAGACCAGAAACTACATTTCGTCAGAGAGACGGGAGAAATAACATGAAAACGGCTGATTTTATTCACGATTTAACTGACTGGATCGACAAGAATCTGGAAGAGCGACTGGATATCAACACCGTCGCCGAGCGAGCAGGGTACTCAAAATGGTATCTGCAACGGATGTTTAAAGAGCATACCGGCTCGGCGTTGGGCGAATATATTCGTGCGAAAAAATTAAATATTTCTGCCGAGCGACTGGCAAACAGCGGCGAGCCAATCGTCAATGTTGCGATCTCCCTGGGCTTCGATTCCCAGCAGTCTTTCAACCGCAGTTTCAAACGCCAATTCGGCCAAACTCCGGGCGACTGGCGCAAAACACTCCACAACCAGCCAGAACGCAGCGGCTGCATGTGTAGCTAACTTTTTACTCCAGATTAAGACTCCGCGTAACGACGCCCGGCCTTCCATGACCGGGCGTGTTAGTTTTAGGAGCAAATTTATGGCAGGGGATCATTTCAGCAGTGTAGTTAATAGCTGTTTGGAAATAGGCACCAACCCAACTTGCAGGCCATACGGCTTGAACAATTTGTTGATGATGTCAGAGGTATAATTCCCTTTATCGTTCTCGACGTCTGACAAGGTTTTCCTTGAGACAGAAACCAGTTTTGCATAAGCATCCTGCTTTAGGTTCAACACCTCGATCCGCAACTTTTTCAATGCACCGCCCTGTGTTAACTCGCCCAGTAGCAGCTGTTTGATGATGCCATGCATCACGGCTTGCCTGTCTTGAGTGCTTACGGCTGATGAGCTTTTAGATACTCTTTGCCGAGAAGGCGTGTGCCCAGAACTCTCTTCTATTGCCGCTGGCCTTTCGACAGACGATTCAGAGGCATTTTGCAAAAGCTTCTGCCTTTCCCGAATTTTGCGAATGGTCTCTTTAGCTGATACCGGGGCCGATTCATGATCCTTCATAGCAGCCCCCAACGACGCAGTTTTTCAGCAATAAAGTCAAAGCCGATCCCCGGCATGTTAATAATCTGTTCAGGCACGCCTCTGTCCACCAACCTTGCTTTAAGGCCGAGGAGCTGTTGAGCCGTTTCCCTCAAAGCCTCTAACAGCGTTTCCGCTGGAACAAGGTCATTAAGCGCTGCCGCTATACCCGTAAAATCATACTCACCACCGATTTCTAATGGCGCACTCCATTTAGTGGTTCTGGCTATCCCTTCCGGGTCAGCCTTCATTGGTGCGAAGTCGTATATCGGCGCCAGACGAATGCTGCGTTCATCCTTCAGCAGCGACGTGTTACGCCCATGGTTATCACTATTGCCAAAGATAATATTGAGCAAATCGCGGCGCACCCATTCAATCACAAAGGCTGGAATATCAAAGTCAAATCCCTGTTCAATCACGGTGTCGCCGTGGGTGATTTTATTGATAAGCGCCCTGATGGCTTCCTCATGATACAGCGTCGTGCCGGGTGTTTTTCTTAATGCTGAATAGACTGATTCCATGCCAAAGCGTTTGATCTGGTTATCATCTACGAAACAAATATCAAATCTCGGTAGCCATAAAGAAGGGTAGGTTAGACCTTCCTCAAGACGCATATGTTGAGTTGGGATGGTATCAAAACCCATTGCCGCGAGTTCGTGATAGAAATGGAATTCAGCCCGCAGAATATTGCAGTCAACCTCACTGCGGCCTCCGCGCGGGAACTTCACCAGATAGTGGGTATCTCGATTGAGTGAATCGTTCTGGTAGGTATCAATCCAAATTCGCCCTTCCTGACTGCATCTTAGTAAGAGTTTTGGTGCTTCGCCGCCCGCGCCTGTCGCCCCCCCGGCGGCAGCTCCGCGCTGCTGGGCATAATCCAGAAAATCCGAAGCTCTATTTTTCACATCGTCGAGGGTAAAAAATAGCTGTTCAGCCAGAGGGTGATATTCGGGGAGTGACTCTTTAATCCTTAAATTGCCGACCGGCGACATGGTGCCGTGGCGCAGTAATACAAAATCCTGCTGGTCGGCCGCCATACCCTCAAGATCCAGATAGTTTGCCCAATAGCGCCTGCTGGCCCCGCTTGGAATAATATCATCAAGGAATTTCAGCCAGCCGCGTGGGCCTTCGTTCTCAAAAAATAGAGAAACAGGGTGATTCAGTGACACCGCGTGATTATCATCGCGGCCGAGATTTTCAATGGCATAGTCTGAATCATAATGGAGTTCAGTGATTCGAAAAGCGTTGTTTTCACTTTCTGGGAAGGTGATGTGCGCCATATCCACCCATTGATTTTGCAGGAAAGCTTGTAGCGTTAAATATTCCATACGGATCTCCAGAAAGCCCTATGAGTAGTATAGTGCTCTTTAACTGAGGAAAACTCAATTTTTGTCACATATAACACTCATTAATTCTAGTGTGGGATTATATTGTTACCTATACCACTCATTGTAATTCTTCAAGGATCAGCCAATACGTATGTAAGCTCGGTTATCAACGTCAGCGCCAGCAGGTGATCATGTCACTCGCGTTAATAATGAAAAAGGCCTGCTGGAGAAAGCAGGCCTTTTGTCTATCTTGGGTAAGGTTACTCGTCGCGTATCTGCTGCAAAATCTCTCCCAGCCTCTCGCGCTGTGCTAGCGGAATTTCGCGCCCGGCGGAGTATCCGGCGTTTTGGATAATCACGTCATTCAGCGCCACTAACCAGTCGTAAATGTAGAACGCGGTGTTATTAGCGGGTGCCAGCGTCAGCTTGGTTAGACGTTGGGAGGTGCTCCAGTTTTTCGCTGGCTTGGCGAAGATCTTGTGGCCACGGTTAATGCGGCTGTCCGGGCGCTGCGACTCCTCAATCTGCAAGAAGCCCAGCCAGGCCACAAAGTCACCCATCACCGTCAGCACGCGTGACACCTGACGATCGGCCTGACTTTCGCTGGCGGCGGCGGATTGCTGAGTCTCTTCCAGCACGCCAGATAGCATGCCCGCGACGTCCATCCGCACCGCGGCGGTGATCACCTCTTCCACCAGCATTTCGACCCCCGGCTTGCCAATGCCGAGCAAATCCACCAGCGGCGCATTGTCCGGCAGGCCGCGCAGGTGGTTAATCCAGTAATGCTGGGTTTGGCGCGCAAAGTCGGTTTCGGCCACAGGCGGCTGGGCGGCGTGCTGATCCTCGACCGGCGCATCCAGCGGTTCGTCGCTGAACAGGTCGATGCTGATCCCAATACCAAAGGTTTCCGTCAGAACAGGAGCAGTCGCGCCGCCGCCGGTGATGTTGGCGGCGGGCTGAATGTCGAACTGCTGCAAGTAGAGGCGGCGCAGATCCTCGCGGGCGGGCAGCAGGCGCTCGAGCAGTTCGCCATGAACGCCCGCGCGGGTTTGCAGCGCTTTGAGTAAGCTTTCGGCAATTTTCTGCTTCTGCTCTAACTCTTGCTCATTGGAAGAGGGCAGCCAGCTTCCCAGCAGGTTGTCGGTCAGCACGCGGCGCAGTTCGTCGCGCTGCTCGCCTAGGCGCGCCAGTTTGTTGGCCGGAGTCACCTCGGCGGTGAGCCAGCTGGCCATGCGCTCAATGCCTCGTTTGTCCATCGCCAGCATGGTGCCCCAGGCATCGCCGGGGGTGCCAACGTGGCGCTGCACTGTTTCATCGAAATGCTCGCTGTGAGTGATGCGCTGGTCGAATGGCGTCAGCGCCCAAATCAGGCCCGGCTTGCGCTGGCTGCGGATCTGCGCGTTTTCGCCTTGGGTCTGTTTCACCCAGTTATCCAGCGCTTTGCTGACGCTTTTCACTGCGCCACGGTTCCCGGCGGCGGTGCAGACTAATAGCGAATTGACCTGCTGATTTTCCGTATATCGCTCCAGCATTCCGGCGTTTTTGGCGTGCAACAGGCCCGGCGACAGCAGACTGTGGGTGGTTCCCAACTCGCGGGCATCGGCCTGAGTGGGGAACAGCAGCAGGTCAACCTGTTCAAACAGCGCTTCCTGCGGCGCGGACAGTAACGGCAGCAGCAGTTCGGCGGTCAACACCGTCAATTCCACCAGAGAAATCTCAACCGGCTGCCCGGCCACGCCCTGGTGCACCGGGCGAACCGACAGGCTCTGACCTCGCGATTCCGTCTCAAAGTCGGCGGTTAGGGTGATCGGACTCATTATCCCATCGGCGGGCAGCAGGTGGTCATCCACCAGCACGCTGAGAGGCGCCAGAACCTGCGTCGCACCCTCCAGTTGTTGCAAAACGTGGGCGAAATGGCGGTAAAACGCCGTGGCGTGGCTGGCTTCATTCCACAGAATGGAAAACAGGCGGGCGCGATCGTCAATGCCCAGATAAGGCGCCAGTTCCACCGCCGCAGGCCAGAAGTGCAGGGCGCGCAGCCGGTCGGCTTTAGCATCCGTGCGCGCCAACATGTCCCAGATAGCCACCACGTCATCGCCGGTCAGGCCGTCAATGGCGTCGGGCTGGCGATGCAAAGAGAGGCTGTGCAGGTGAGTCAGGATCTGTTGCTGATCCCACTCGGCGTGCGGGCCTTGGGTCGCGGCATCCAGCGCGGCGATTTTTATCAGCTCGGCTTCGCTAAGCAGCGTTAGTTGCACCGGCCACTGCGAGTCCGCGCTCTCTGACAGACGCGTAAAGCGAGTGACCAACGTGGTGGCCTGACTGCTGGGGTTGATATGGCTGAAATAGTCGAGAACGCGATCGCCCAGCAGCGTTTCCAGCCTGCCGTTTTCCCCGGCAGTGAGGGCATTCAGCAGATAAGATTTACCCGCCTGGGAGTAGCCATAAAGCCCAATCCCAGGATTCTGTGATGCTGAGATGGCAAGATTCTCGGCCTTGTGGCGTTGGCGGCGCAGCTTCAGCTTCAGGCGGTCGGCTTCCATATTCAGGCGCGGCGACTGCTGGCGGTTACTCTCAATCCACTGTATGGCCTGAGTGACGCCGCTGGCGATCTGGGTCAGCTGGCTGTTGAGAAGTTCGGTGTGGGTTGAAGTCATTTCTTAAATACGCTCCCGCTGTCGATCCAGTAGTGAGTGGCACCTGAGCCACTGGCCGCCAGGGTATTCAATTTCAGTCGCAGATGGTCGGTCGGCACCGGCGTGCCGTCCTGAAGTGCCGCTTGGGCGATTTCCACTTGCTCGGGGCTGTCGCCATCGCCTTGCTTGCTCACTTTTAGCTTCAGGGTCAGCACGTTATCTCCGGCGATGCGTCGCGCCAGTTTGTGATCGTTAATCGACAAGGTATAGAGCGGCGACGCGGGCCAGCGGTCATTGTCCAACTGGCGGAAACCCAGGCACAGCGGGCCGCGCATCTGGAAACTCACCTCTTGGCTGAGTTGGAAATCCGGCTGGTCGAGGTCGATATCGCTGTAATAGACGTTCTCCCCGGTCAGCGCGTTATTGCTGTCGAGCATACCGAGATAGCGAATAGTCGAGTACGGCTGGAAGTCGCCCGCCTTGAAATAGAAGCTGTTCAGGCGCAGGTCCAGCGATAGCAGGCAGAGCATCGCGCCGACGGCGGCGGTGGATTTCGGGTTATCGATTCGGCCTAACTTGTTAAACGGATACCAATCGCTGGTGTGATAACCATCAAGGGACAAAATGCGGTTGGCCGGTAAAGGCTGGAGCAGGCGGAACAGCGCCTGAATGCCCGGGAAGCGGGAAGGGCGGCCGGTCAGCAGCAGCACGTCGCAAGAGTAGAGCGCCACTACTTCGCACAGCGAGCGCAGCTGCTGGGTGATGTGCATGCGCGGCGACAAAAACTCGGCGTGCAGCTTGCTCAGATTGAGGATTAACGGCACTTGTAGAATGTCGAATGGCGCGGCGTCGTTGCGCAGTTCGCGCTGCACTTCGCTGTTAATGTGATCGCGAACTTTTTGCGTCGGCAGCTGCTCGAGCAGATCGCAGAAGCGCGTTTCGATTTCGGCGCTGGTGTCTAACGGGTCGAAGCTTTCATAGGCTTCGAGGATCGCGCGGCCGACCGGCATGAAGATCTGTAAAGTGACCTGCTGGCGCAGAATCGACAGGCCGTCCATCCGGCCTTCATGACCAAACAGCTTGTCCATTAGCGGCTCGGGGTTGGCGATGCCGGCCTTCTTTAGTGCGCCTTGCAACGCAGGCAGCACGTAGAGCTGGATCACGTCGAGCAGGATGTCATCTCCCGCCACCTTAAAGCCCTCGCGGAACAGCAAACGTGGAAGGATTTTCACGTTATTGCCCACGCCGTCGTCCAGCCAATACTGGGTGATAGCCAAGTCGGTGGTGCCGCCGCCAATATCTATCGAGGCGATGCGCAGAGTTTTGCCTACGGTTTCTCCTTCGGCCAACTCTTTGTCCGGGCGCGCCATGCTGGCAAAGAATGCCTCGGTACGCCCGGCAAAATTCACCTGAGATTCATTATACAGGTAGACCATTTGGCCGCAGGTGGCTTCGTCCCACTCCATCTGCACCTCTGGCACCGGAACCTGGCTTAACGCGCGTTGAGCCGCCGTGGTGAACTCTTCATCAGCCGGGTGCCAGCCCATGGCTTTCCACACCACGCCTATCGCCTCAAGCATGCGGCGACGGAAAATTTCGCGTTCGGGTTTCGGCATCGCCGAAGGCAGCGTCAGGATGATATTGCGCAGCCGACGCGGCGCGGCAGAGTGGATCATCTTCATACGCTGCGCGGCGCTGTTGATTTGCATCAGCGCCTGCGCCAGCAGCTCGGAAAGCATAAAGGTCATGATCGAGCTGCGGCTGTAGTGCGGCGAGAACACTGGCAGGCGCTCGTCCACCGGCACGGTGAACAGTGGCTGGCCTTCGTCATTGAACAGGAAAGTTTGCGGCAGCGCGGTGGCCGCCGGTTCCTGCGCGGAACGACCGCTACTCTGGCTGAATCGCCAGCCCGGCGCGTAGCTCTCTTCATCCCACAGGTAGCGGCGCGGGCTGGAAAGCCCGGTGGAGCCGTCGGTGCCCTGACGCGTCAGCGCCATGCGGCTGGCTTCGCGCCCGACGCGGACGATAGAAGGCCAGATGAAGGCGTCGTCGCGGCCACTTTCCACCGAGAAGTTTTGCTTGCCGAAATGCGCCTCCGCGAACTCAATCCGGCTTTCAAACAGTTCGTTATATTGTAGATGCGGCTGACTTAAATCGCGGATTTGCAGCTCGTAAGTCTGCTTCAGACCGTTGCTTTCGTCAGGGCTTTCTTCCACTAAAATACCGCAGGTGTGGGAGTTGCCGACGTCCAGAATCAGATCCACATTGATCGCCGGTTCTTGCAGCGTGCTGGTGCTGATTTTGATTTCAGGGATCGACAGCTGGGTACCCAGCATTTCCAACAAATTCAGGTAGTGCGCCTGATATTCAAATTCGCGCAGGGCGGTTTTGATATCACGCGGATTGCGGTTTTCGCGCTGAATCGCCTGCTGGCTGAATGCTTCGCGCAACCAGCCGTCCACCCAGGTCAGGTCGAGGAAGTCACTCAGCTCATCATTGTAAAAAGCTAAGGCGAAACTGGCGCCGGTCTTGATGTCATTGTCGTTTGGCGTCAGCTGCTCGGGCTGTTGGCCCTCTTCCAATTCAGCGGCGTCAGCATAAACCTTGGTATCAAATGCCAAAATAATGCGATGGGTGTGGCCTTCGTTATCCGGCTTATCCAGCGCAATCACCTGCATCCGCGCCCAGTTATCCGGCCCGCCGGAGAAGTTGCGCGGCGGCGTAAAACGCAGGAACGGCAACGGCAGCCAGATTTTCTCCAGCAGCGCGAGGGACTGGGCCAGCGAAATACTGGATTCAGGGCGCACCACTTCAACCTGCGCACCCGGCACTGGCAGGGAGTATTTGCCGGTCAGCGGATCGTGGTCGAGGCGCAGCAGCGGGCCGTTGGCGCTTTTGCGGACGAATTTGGACGGCAGATCTTCATCAATCTGCGGCGTCAGGGCGAAGTCCAGAAACTGGATGCCGCTGTTCTTAATCAGCGTAATACGCTGTTTATAATCAGGAATAGATGCCAGCATCGGTTATTTACTCTCGCGCTTCATGGTCATCGGGATGACGGTGTTGGCGTCGTAGCGGCCTTTACAATCGGCGGTGCCGTTCAGAGGTTGGGTACAGACGATCTCTGGCATTTGATACCTCGAACCATCGCTGCATTTGGCTTTAAATCGACTGTTAATCACCAGATTTCCTGAACTCATCAGCCCGGCGCTGATGTCTGCTTTGCAGCTCATGCCGTCGCCATATTGGATTTTTGCCGTGCCTTTACCGTTTTTGATTTGGTATTTCAGGCTCGGCGGCTTGCCGGTGACCGGAGTTTTAATGTCCAGCACCACGCGCCAGTTGCCATTAAGGAACTTGGTAGAGCCGACTTTGACGGCATCCGGCGGCATGGTCAGCGCGGTTTTATCTTCCGGCGCTGTCGGCGTGGCTGCCACTGGGGCAGGAGCCGGAGCGGGTTCCGCCACTGGCGGTGTGGCGACGGCGGGAGCCAATGGCAGCTCGGTGGTTTTAGCAGGAATGACTTCCGGCGCGGGCGTCGCGGCCACGGCAGCCGGTTTATCTTCCACTTTATCTTCCACTACAGGTTTTGGCTCGATGGCCTTGGCCGTGACCACCGGGGCATCGCTGGCAGGCAGGGCGCGCTTCTCGGCAACTGCCGGTGCCACCGGGGCCGGGTGCTCGGCGGGGGCAAATGCGCCGGTAAATTGCATCACCAGCGTGGCGGCCAGCGCCGCGCCGGGGATCAGCCACCAAAAACGCAGCCAGCCGCGATTGGCCGGGCTTTTCACGGCGGCGGCAGGCGCGGTTTCTGGCTGCGGTTTGACTTCAACCTGAGGTTTAGGCTCCACCAACGGTGGCAGTGGCTCAGTGCGTTTGACGGTCGGTAACGGCAGATCAACTAGCGAGCTTTCCGGTTTAAACACCGGCGGGCGCAGGCAATCAAGAGCATCAATACGGGATTTTTTATCCAGATGAACAAAGCCCCAGAAGGTCAGAACGGGCCTGCCATTCACCAGATAAACGTGGTTTTGGTCTGGAAACTGGATGGCTTTCGCCAACAAGGTGCCAAACAGCTGCTGGCCCGGCTTGCTAGATTTCAGCGCCGCCTGACACAGCGTCTGCACCACGGCGCGGCACTGTTCGAGCTGGGTAATGGCCGAGGCGCGCTCGCTGTCGCTGGCGGATAACCACGAGGTGACTTTGCCCGCGATAGGGGAATACCAGTCAATGCGGTCGCCCGCTTCGTTGGGTTGGGGAATGGCCAGCACGTCGGCAATCGACTGCTGCTTGCGAAGACGTAATGTTTCGCGGATTTGCAGCGCAGAGGCGTAAACCGGCTGGCCGTTTTCACCAAGTGCCTGAATATCGTCCAAACTTCCACTGCGTAAAAATGATTTTGCCACGCAAAAATTGCCCCGTATTGGAGGTGCTTGAAGAGGTGCCAGCGGCAGAAAATAATGCTCTATCGGCGATTGTGGTGATTTTACCGTCAGCCGCTGGCAATCAAACGCAGGAATAAGGGGGTAAAGCGGGTTTTGTTTAAGGCAAATGAGCCATTATGCGCAGAGTGATTCGGCGCGCTGAGGCGCGGCGACCACTTTCTGACCAAGCTTTTTGGCTAAGGCTAAGTTTGCCTCGAAATCTGCAGGGTTGGCCGTGTGAATCAGTTCAGAGGTCAGAACCGGCGCGCCGCAATAGTCAAAAATCCCGTGGTCAATCTGGGTTTTCATCGCGCCAAAGTAGCCGTGCCGCGCGAAAGTGCGCATATCCGCGCCGCCCAACGCCACCAAATGCACCTTCAGGTGAAGCAACTTTTTCACCACTTTGCCCGAGCCATCGTCTTCGTAAGCCCAGCCGTTGGCAAAGACCCGATCGATCCAACCTTTCAGCTGGCCCGGCATTGACCACCAGTAAATCGGATAAACCAAGATGAGCGCATCTGCTCGGTCAACGCGGCCTTGTTCATCCAGCACGTCCTGGGGCAAGGCGGATTTGCCATTGAAAGCATTCATATCAGTCGCGGTGAAGCGAGGATCAAAATCTTCAGCGGCAAGGTCGGCGATTTCCACGCTGTGACCTCCCTCTGCGCCAGTGATCCCCTCGGCAATCTGCTTGGCGAGGGTGTGGGTTAGCGAGTCGGCAATCGGGTGTGAAACAACAATCAGAGTGTGTATGGTGCAAATTCCTTCTTGTAGATGATCTGGGTGAGTTGTAAAATAATATACTATTGGTAAGTTACCTTTGGTATATAAGCATGTCAAGCGACGAAAACAGGAAAGAAGTGGCCTCATCACGCCCACGCATTCGGCTGTCCAGAGAGGACCGCTATCTGCAATTGGTCAGCGTGGCATGGGCAATTATTCGTGAAGAGGGTACCGAGGCACTGACTCTCGGCTATCTGGCAGAGCGAGCGGGCGTGACCAAACCGGTAGTTTATGACCATTTTGGCACCCGCTCCGGCCTGCTGGCGGTGCTGTATCAGGATTACGACAACCGCCAAACGCTGGTGATGGACAAGGCATTGGAGGAAAGCGGCGAGCAGCTGGCAGATAAAGCGGCGGTGATTGCCAACTCTTATGTGGAGTGCGTGTTGAATCAAGGACGGGAAATTTCAGGCATCGTTTCTGCCCTGAGCGGCACGCCCGAGCTGGAAAAGATCAAATGTGAATACGAGTGCGGCTTTATCGAGAAGTGCCGGGGGATTTTAAGCCCCTACGTTACGCAAGGCGCGATCTCCATCGCCGGACTCTGGGCAATGCTCGGCGCCGCCGAAGCCCTGTCCAACGCCGCAGTGCGCCAACAAATCAGCGCCGAAGAAGCTAAGAATGAGTTAGTGGAGACGATTATGGGGCTGGTGGGTCGGTCAGGGTAAGGAGAGAGCGGTGCACAGCGCACATGAGTGAAAACAAGGAGAAATATAATGCGCACTCTATTGGTTTCCAAAAAAGGTAATAACCTCGAGACTGAGTTGAAAAATGAACCAAATGATGAGGTCCTGATCCCACAACCTGCTAAGCCAAGCTGGACCTCACTTTCAAAACATGAAAAGGCAGAAAAGGATTTTATAATTGAGCGCCAAGATGTGATTAAGTGACTGGCATTAAGTCTACAATAAGGACGCATTTTTAAGTCCTCCCTGTAGAGATAACTCCTCTTTATTCCCATCTTGAAGTCAGGCCGCATCCCTGCGGCCCTCCGTTTACGCCAAATCTAACAACTGATTCAACTGCTCGATTTGCTGTTGCCATTCCCGCTGTAGGGCGGGTTTTTGATGCTTAGGTTTGCGGGCCAAGTCCTCGGCCAGCTTGGTTTCGAGTTCGACTAGGGTGGCGAGCAGGCGCTCTTCCTCGCTGTCTGCTTTGAGAGGTGTCGCCTCTGGTTTTTCATCACCACTCGCGCTTGTCACAGGCACCGGCTTGTCCGCCAAGATGGCGTAGACAGGGGCCAGATCGTGCCACTCCTCTAAACGCTGCTGGTGGATAAGCCAGAATCGGTTGCAGCTCTGCTCAATCAAGGTGCGATCGTGGGAAACCAATAGCACAGCGCCCTCGAAGGTTTTCAGCGTTTCGGCCAACTCCTCTTTGCCTTCCATATCTAAATGGTTAGTCGGCTCATCGAGCAATAGCAGCGAGTAGTTTGCCAGCGTCAGGCCGATAAACAGCAGGCGCGAACGCTCGCCGCCGCTGAGGGTGCTGACCTTTTGCTGGTGGCGAAGATAAGGGAAACCCGCGCCAATTAGCGCCATTTTTCGCTGGTCCTCAGTCAGAGGGGCGAAAGGAGCCAGCGCGTCACTCAGCGAGTCGTCGTCACGCAACTGATGCAGGCTCTGGTCGTAATAACCCATCTGCACCTTGGGGTGGAAGACCATCCCCGGCTGCGGGCTTTCAGGGTGTTCGAAGGCTTGCCACAGGCTGCGGAGCAGGGAGGATTTTCCGCAGCCGTTGCGGCCCACCAGCGCCACGCGATCGCCACTTTTTACGCGGATTTCGTCCAGCTCGAACAGCACCGGCGCATCGTGGTCCGGGCGAACTTTCAGGTCGGTTAGCGCCAAAACCCGGTCGGCGGGCAGGGCTTCACCCATCAACTTCAACTGCCACTGGTTGCCTGCGGTGAGCTGAGTTTGATCATCCTTCATCCGGTCCACTTGCTTCTCCATTTGCTTGGCCTTGCGCGCCAGCTTCTCGTTGTCATACACGCTGCCCCAGATGGCTAACCGTTTGGCGCTTTTCGCCACCCGGTCAATTTCCTTCTGTTCAGCCTGATGGCGATGAGCATCGGCGGCGTCCTTCTCTTCAAGGGCCTGACGCGCCTGAGTGCAAGGTAAGCGAATGAATTGCAGCGTTTTGTCGCGCAGGATCCAGGTGCAGTTGGTGACGCTGTCTAGCAGGCTGCGGTCATGGGAAACCAGCACAAAGCTGCCGCCCCAGTTTTGCAGAAACTGCTCGAGCCACAGCAGCGTGGGCAGGTCCAAGTGGTTGCTCGGTTCATCCAGCAGCAGTAAATCCGGCTGGCGGATCAGCGCGCGGGCCAGCAGCAGGCGAGTATGCTGCCCGCCGCTGAGGGTTCCCGCCGTCAGTTCCCACGCCGATTCATCAAAGCCTAGCGTGGCGAGCAGCACTTCGGCCTGCCAGCGCTCGGGCTGATGCAGGCTGTCCGGCAAATGGTTAAGTACCGCCTCAAGCAGTGTGGAGTGCTGCAAGGTGGCGGGCAAGTGCTGCTCGACGGTGGCCATCAAACAGTGATTGGCAAGGGTGATGCTGCCGGAGCTGGCGGATAACGCGCCGCTGAGGATCTTCAGCAGGGTGCTTTTGCCGCAGCCGTTGTGACCAATCAGGCCGATGCGGTCGCCTTTTTTTAGGCTAAAGGTGATCTCAGCCAGCAATGGGCCGAAGGAATTGTCGTAGCCGACAGATTGTGCGGAAAGTAGTGTGCTCATGATGCTTACTCAGATTTTTAGGCATAGAAATGCCTATCGTCAAAAATCGCTGACGATAACCGGTAAGCCGGAGGGAAGTTCTCAGGTTGTTAGTTAGCTTCGCTCAAGCAGGTTATCGCAGCACGATACCGGTAACGCTTGAGCAGTGACGATCGCTAAGGACGAGCGAAATGAAAAACATTTCACGGGTCAGCATGGCAATCCTCCTTATATTTCGTTGGTGAATGAATAATCTGATTATATTGAAGAATCTTCGAATTAGTCTAACCTTTTATATCCCCTTCAAATTTCTAAACTTTCACTCAACCCCGCTTTTACTGGAGGAGTCCATGAGTTTTCTAGGATGGACAGCGGCCGTGGGTGGACTGCTGTTGCTAATGTCATTGGCATCGGGCTGGATCCATCGCAGCCCGGTGACCACCTTTGGTTTGTACCTTGCCGCTGGCGTGGCCTGCGGCCCGTGGGTGCTGGATTTGCTGCACATTGATATGGTGGCGCATTCAGAACTCACCGGCCGATTGACCGAAATCGCCATGGCGGCCTCTCTGTTTATCACCGGCTTGAAGCTGCGCATGCCGTTTCGCAATCACGGTTGGCGAATGGGCGTCAGGCTGGCGTTCCCCGGTATGTTGATAACCGTTGCGGGCGTGATGCTGGTGGCGCACTACCTGTTTGGCCTGTCGTGGCCGATAGCTCTGGCGCTCGGGGCCATCGTCGCGCCTACTGACCCGGTGCTGGCGAGCCTGATTTCAGTCAATAACGCCAGCGATGACGACAATCTGCGCGTTTCGTTGTCCAGCGAGGCGGGCATGAATGACGGTTCAGCCCTGCCGATTTTGATGCTGGCGCTACTCATTATGAATTCACCCGAGCCGCTGAGCTGGTTGCAAATCGGCCACTGGGCCTTGGTGGACGTACTGTGGGCGCTGCTCGGCGGCTTGGGTATTGGCTATCTGCTCGGCCGCTTGATTGGCCTGCTCGCCACGCGCCTGAGAAGCGTACAGGGTGATATCGCGCCGAGTGACTTTATCGCGCTGTCTTTAATTGCCCTGAGCTATGCCGCGGCGCAAAGCGTGGACGCCTCAGGCTTCCTCGCCGCCTTCGCCGCTGGGGTCGGGCTGCGCGCCGCCGAGCTGCGGATTGTGAACCTGCATCCGCCGGAAAATATGGATGAAGACCAGCGTTATCGCCCGGCCGAAGAGTTGGTGAACCCGCACATCCGCCACGCCTTCTCTGACAGTGGCCCGGCCAAGTCAGTGGGGCTGATGGTGGGCGACGCGCTCTCCTTCGGCGATACCATTGAGCGGTTGTTCGCCGCCACGATTATCGTGGTGCTGGGCATTACCCTTTCCCAGCATTGGGACCCGGCGGGCCTGCTGATGGCGGCGATCCTGTTTGTGGTCATCCGCCCACTGTCGGTCTATCTGGCGACCATCGGCAGCGGCGCGCCGCGCGCCCGACGGCTGATGATTGGCTGGCTGGGGATCCGCGGTATTGGCAGTATCAACTACATCGCCTATGCCTACACCCACGGCATTGGTGGCCTGGAGGCGGAGCGCATGGGTGATATCGCCTTCACCCTGATTGTCGCCAGCGTGCTGGTACACGGGTTGACCGTCACCCCGCTGCTGAACTGGCGTCAGGGGCGACAGCTCGCCCGAGCCGAACGTGCTAAACAGCAGGATGAGCAATAGCGTCGGCGAGTACATGTGATAATTTATCAGGCTGAATTTCCCGCAGGGCGCGGGCTAGCTTCCACAGGTACATAAGGCATGATGGTGATTAAATGGGTTCCCCTGTGTATTGTCTGCATCCTCTTTCTGTCGTTGGGGTGCAGTTACGTTAAAAGCTCGCAGGGCAAAGAGCAGCAGGCGGTGGGCGGCGATTGGTCTACCGCGCGCCGCGATTCTGCGGGTATTGCCCCCAACCCGGTACAGCTGAAAAGCACCGCGATTATCCAGATTTACGCCGCGCCGACCTATGGCTGGCGCGGGCTGGTGGCGGTGCATCCGTGGATCATCTATAAACGGGCGGGCGATACCCAGTTCACCCGTTATGACGTGGTGAGCTGGGGTAGCAGCAACGTGGTTCGCCGCGATTACGCGATCCCCGACGGCTACTGGTTTGGTTCTAAGCCTAAACTGCTGGCCGATCGCCGTGGAGAACTGGCTGAAACGCTGATCCCACAGATTGAGGCGGCGATAAAAAGCTACCCTTATCCGCACACTTATCACGCCTGGCCGGGACCAAACAGCAACACCTTCATGGCACACATTGGCCGCGAAGTCCCGGCGCTCAAGCTAGATATGCCGTCGAATGCCATCGGCAAAGACTACCGTGGTCTGACTAACCCGATCGGCTTGCCGCCGTCGGGGCGTGGCTTGCAGGTCTCAGTGCTCGGCGTTCTCGGCTTTACGCTGGGGGTAGAAGAGGGGGTTGAAGTCAATCTGCTAGGGCTGAACCTTGGCGTTGATATCAAATCTCCGGCGCTGCGCCTGCCTTTTGTCGGGCGTGTAGGCTTTGATAACCCCGGCGCGGCTGAGTTATAAAATCACAAAACTGACCGGGAGATTTGACAGCGGAAAACCGCCTGTTTTATAGTCACCCGGTCTTTTCACATCTCAATGAGGTATTCGTCCAATGCGCAATTAATGCCCACCGCCACCCTCGGCGGCTCTCTTGCAACTCCCCCGTGGCGTTGTTTTGGTGCATTAATTTTAAGGTTATCGCATGACGAATCCTATTCTAACGCTGGACCGCGTCTCTTTGGTTTTACCCAACGGCACGCCGCTTTTCACCGACATCACCGAGCAATTTGATCACCGCCACACCGGGCTGGTGGGGCGCAATGGCGTGGGTAAAAGCCTGCTGGCGCAGCTGTTGGCCGGGCTGCTCGCGCCTTCTTCCGGCCAGTGCCACTGTTCCGGTAAAGTCAGGTATCTGGCGCAGCACCTTACCCCTGAAAAATATGCCAATGTCGCGGCGCTGGCGGGCTTTGAGAACACCCTTGCCGCGTTACTGCGTATTGAGACGGGAAGCGTCGATCCAGCCGATTTCGAGCAGGTCGGCGATGACTGGGATATCCGCCAGCGGCTACATACCCAGCTGGAATCCGCCGGATTGGGCTATCTTTCGCCAGAGTCGCCGGTCAGCCAACTTAGCGGCGGCGTAGCGCTGATTGGGGCGACGCTCTCAGACGCCGATTTCCTCATTCTTGATGAGCCGACCAACCACCTCGACGGCCCCAGCCGACGCGTGCTGATGCAACAATTGCAAAACTGGACCGGCGGATTAGTGGTGATAAGCCACGACCGCGCGCTGCTGCAGCAGATGGCGCGCATCGTCGAGTTGTCTTCACTGGGTTTGCGCAGCTATGGCGGCAATTACGCCTTTTACCAGCAGGCGAAAGCGCAGGAGGCTGCCGCCGCCGCGCAGAAGCTGGAGAGGCTCAAAGTCGAGCGAAAACGGGAGGAATTGGCCTTGCGCGACCAGCGTGAAAAGCTCGAGAAACGCCAGTCACGCGGCGATCGCCGTGGCAAAGAGGCCAATCAAGCCAAGATATTGCTGGGGAGGCAAAAAGGGCGCAGCGAGGCTTCGGCGGGGAAGTTACACAAGCAGCAACTTGAAGCGCGGGCGCACCTCAGCCAGCAGGTCCAAGAGGCGGCGAAACACCTCGAGGCGGCGGCGCATATTGCCATGCATTCCGACTCGCTCAAGGCTACTACTGCTCAAAAGGTGGCTGCACTGACCGAGGTCACGCTGCCCTTTGTCACACCGCCATTCGACCAGATCACCTTGGCCATTAGCGGCGGCCAGCGAATTGGCGTGGTTGGCCCGAATGGCTGTGGTAAATCGACCCTGCTGAAAGTGCTGGCGGGCCTGCTGCCGCCGGTCTCTGGCCTGCGCGAGGCATGGGCGAAAATGGCTTATCTTGACCAGCAGCTCTCCAGCCTTGATCCACATCGAACGATCCTCGAGCAGTTACTTGAGGTGAATAGCATCGCCGGGGAATCTCAGCTGCGTATGCAGCTCGCCCAGCTAGGGCTAGACGCTAGCCGGGTGCTACTGCCCTGCGCGCAACTCAGCGGCGGCGAGCAGCTCAAAGCCGCGCTGGCTAAGGTGATTTATGCCGATCCATCCGCCGATTGCCTGCTGCTCGACGAGCCAAGCAACCATCTGGATCTTCCCTCTCTGGCTGCACTTGAGGCGCTGCTCAATCAGTATCAGGGAACGCTGCTGGTGGTGTCGCACGACGAGGCGTTTCTGGCGCAGCTTGGACTTACCCATTGGCTGGTGGCGTGGGAGAAGGGTTGGGAACTTCTTCATCATCGACATTCTGTATGACATTCATATTTATACGCAATTTGACTGATACATTTATGGCGAGATAGTTTTTAATGATAACCAAACCAAAATCTATTGGAGTCGTGAATGAGCAATATCAGCGTTGAGTATGTCGATTATCAGGTTGCAGGGCAGGATTTTCAGGGCTGTCTGGTGTTCCCAAAAGGGGCCAAAAACCAGCCGGGCGTTTTGTTAGCGCCAAACTGGATGGGCGTGGCCGACGTGGCTATCGACGCCGCGAAATCCGTGGCTGAAAAAGGCTATGTGGTGTTCGTCGCTGACCTGTACGGCGCGAAGGTTCGCCCAACCAATGGTGATGAAGCGGCCGCGGCGATGATGGCGGTGAAAGACCAGCCCGCCGAGCGTCAACGCATGCAAGGCGCGCTTGACGCGCTGCTGGCCCAACAACATGCGCCATTGAACGTCGCAAAAGTGGCGGCTATTGGTTTCTGCTTCGGCGGCCACTGCGTGCTCGAACTGGCCCGCAGCGGTGCTAAACTCAACGCCTTCGTGACGTTCCACGGCGGGCTAGATACCCAAGACACCGACGGCGCGAAGAACATCAGCGGCTCCGTGCTGGTGCTCAATGGCGCAGAAGATCCCCTGATCCCAGCAGAGCAGATCGCCGGATTTGTCGAAGAGATGAAAGGCCATAACGTTGATTGGCAGCTCATTAACTACGGCGGCGCGGTTCACTCCTTCACCGACCCAACCGCCAACGTTCCCGGCATGAGCCAGTACAATGAGAAAGTCACCCACCGCGCCTTCGCTCAAATGTACCAACTGTTTACTGACGTGCTGTAAGGTTTGATGCCTAACCCATTTCCAAGCCTTATTGGTAATGGGCTAAATATCAGCAATATAACTCCAGTTATTGCCTCGTAATTCTGCTTTCCCACCTAAAGCGCATTTCAAGTATCGTCTATTTACTATGCAGTGGAGGATTGATGTTATAAGTTGTAGCTTATATTTTGCTTTTGAATGTGAGCGTTAGCCCTGTGCTGACCGCCACTTAGCTCTCCTTGAGGTGAAAAAATGAAAACATTACGTGAAGCTATCGCTGCCCGTTCGCCAGAGAGCCAGGCTCGCATTAAAGAGATAGCGGATGAAATGATTCTGGAAACCGGTTTGCAGCTGCTGCGTGAAGAGATGCAGGTCTCACAGAAGAAACTGGCGGAATTAATGGGCGTCAGTCAGCCCGCCATAACCCAGATAGAGCAAAGAGGTAATGACGTAAAACTGGCTACTCTCAAACGATATATTGAGGCCATGGGCGGAAAGTTGAGCCTGACCGTTGAATTGCCTGAAGGCGTGGGGCGGGTGTTTCATATCTGATAGATTCTCCTTTCAGCCATCTAATCAGGGATAAGGTTATTTATGAAAACTGTAGAGATATTGTAGTACACGTTAAAAGCAGGGACGGGCCATCGTTTTCATAAGATCATGGTTGAGCAGAGCAGCCCTCTTCAAGGTTGGTGATGAGAACAGCCCCATTGGGGGGCTGTTTCTAATGTGCCGTCTGCGCCTGAGTGTGGGACGACGGCACAACGTTTGAAAGATCGACTCTTTCCCGGGCTTTGCTGAGGTCATACGTTGCCTGCATTGCCAGCCAAAGGCGGGCCGCGATACCTAGCCCCACTTCGAGTCGTAATGCCATTTCGGGAGTAATTGCTGTTTTACCCGCCGCGGCCTTGCTCAAGGCTGAGGGAGATACGCCCAAATCTTTCGCCAATGAGCGAAGCGAGATCCCGTAATCCTCAAGATATTCAGTGATCAAGCCGCCCGGATGCGGAGGGGTGAGCATAGCCATTAGTGATAATCCTTTAAAATAAGTTTTCCAGAATGGCTATGATGACACCTGTTTCCCAAAAAGAAACACTTTCTACCAAATTGCTATCTTCTCCATAAATCCACAAAAAAACCCGCCGAAGCGGGTTTTTTTTAAGACTCAGTACAACCTACTTGCCAATTTCTGACATGACTTTCACGTCGGTCTGGGCGATTTGGCGCTCTTTCCCCCAGGCATCCTTGTACTTGATTAGCCCGGTATCCCGGTCAACTCTTGGTTTGCCTTCGCTGACTATCGTTCGCCCATCGTTGGTTTGAATGGCGTAATTGCTAGAACAGCCTGCGAGTAAGGCGGTAAGAACTAACGCTGATGCAACTAGATAACGTCTCTTCATAACTCACTCCTTGTTGTTAAGTCTGTATAAGGTTTAGCACAGCTTAAGAAATGAGCCAGATAATCGGGTGATTTATCCTGAAGTTTTCGACACCGCGCCAGAGAACTGGCTAAACGCCGAGGGTGGCTGACCGAGCATTTTGCGGAACATGGTTGAGAAAGCCGCCGGGCTGTCATAACCCATGTCTAGCGCAATAGTGGTAATGGGTACTCCCGCGGCGAGCCTGGAAAGTGCCAACACCACGCAGACCCTCTGTCGCCATTGCAGGAAAGACATGCCGGTTTCGGCCCGAAATTGGCGGTTAAAGGTGCGCTCACTGATGTGCAGCACCTCTGCCCAGTGGCTGGGAAGGGTGTGGATATTCGGCTGCTGAAGAAACCCCTGACACAGCTTCGCTAGCGCAGTTTGGCGCGGAAAGGGGATATGCAGCGGCAGGGTGGGCGCACGAGTGATCTCATGCATCATCAGGTTGACCAGCGCACCGTCCCGGCCAGAGGTGGCGTATTCCAACGGCATATCCACGGCATCCAATAGCAGCTGGCGCAAAAGCGGGGGAATGGCGATCACTTCGCACTGCTCGCCGTTTCTGGGGGCGGCGGAAGGTTCGATATACAGGCTGCGCGTGCTAACGCCGAGCATCACCACTTTGTGTGGCGTTTCGGCGGGTATCCACACCGCGCTTTGCTGCGGCACCACCCAGCTACCGATCTGCGTAGAGACCTCCATCACGCCCGGCGCGCCGTAGAGCAGCTGAGCACGGCGATGGCTGTGCCAGGCCAGTTGAGTACCGTAGGCGTAGTCTGTGCGGATGGCAACCACCGGGCGCGGAGTGGCATCCAGCTGATTAATCGAAACGTTGTGCACGCAGAGTTCTCATATTGGCTGAAACACAAACATTATTGACTGAGTAACGAAAGCAGGACAAGACTCGACTGCTTAAAGTAAGGCCTGTTTATCAACTTCGGGCTTATCCTCATGTTCACCTTGTACTTCACGCTGGCGCTGTTCGGCTTTCTGGCCGGGATCACCACGCTATTATTTGGTTTTGGCGGTGGCTTCATCATCGTGCCGCTGCTGTATCGCACCTTGCTTACCCTCTACGGCGCAGATAGCCCGATAGGCCACGCGGCAATGCACATTGCGGTGGCGACCTCGACCTGCGTGATGATTGTCACCTCGGCGATGGCAACCCGCCGCCACTGGCGCAGGGGCAATTTGATTCTCGGCCTGGCGTGGCCGCTGGCGGGCTATATCGCCCTTGGCGCGGTGGCCGGGTCTTTACTGGCCAATGCCACCCACGGCGGGGTGATTCGCTGGCTCTTTGTGGCCTATCTGGCGCTGACTATTGCCGACGGTTTGTTGCGAAAAGGGTTTATTTCTCAACAAGCTAGGACAGCTCTCCATCAGCCAACGGCGGGGAAAACTGCGCTAATCGGCGTGGTCATTGGCGCGATCGCCACTTTTCTTGGCGTGGGGGGAAGCGTGATGACGGTGCCAATGATGCGTCGCCGAGGACTAAGTATGAATATCGCCACGGCAATGGCGAACCCTCTGAGTATGCCGGTGGCGATAGTCGGCACCTTGACCTACATGATGGCCGCGCCGGGCGCTGCTTCGCTGCCGGGACACTGGTATTGGGGTTATGTCGACATGCTGGCGTTTGTGGTGCTACTCGCGGGGTCATGGCTGGGAATGCAGACGGCGACGCCGTGGGTGGGGCGCATTCCCGACAAGCTGCACGCCAGAATTTATCTGGTGCTGTTGACGCTGGTTTTGCTCACCATGGCATTTTAACAATGAAAAAGAGAGGATATTGCTATCCTCTCTCTGGGTTGGTTTACCGGCGATGTAAAGCCATTATCTCAATGGACGTTGATCGCTAAACACGGCGCGTGGCTGAGTGCGTCGGCCCAGAGCACCCATGGCACCGGCAAGCACGGCCTCAACAATCAGTAAGAAGAAGGCGAACCAGCTGGCTTTTGCGGTGGCAGCAGCGGCTTTATCGGCTGCTTCACGGGCTTTTTGCTCGGCTTGCTGTTTCAACTCTTCATATTTCGCACGGGCTTGTTGATAGCTTTTCTCGGTCTGAGCGACAATCTGTTCAACTTCCTGATCGCTTTTCCCTGTACGCGCTTTAATGATATTTTTCAACGCCTCACGGTCAGCGGCCTGGAATGTACTTTCGTTGCGCTGAACTAAACCTTTAATAAAGTTTACGACGTCTGTGTCGGCGGTTTGTGGATGATTAGCCGTATTTGCAGCTTGATTTTGGGCATTGTTAACTTCTCCCTCAGCTTTATTTTGCAAATTCTCAGGTTGTAATTCCGGCTTGCCGGTTTGGCGCAGGGTCGTCTCCAGTTCATTCTGCAAACTGTCGAGATTAATATTATTTTCTCCCAGTTTGTCTTTCACCATCTGAGTGACCGGCGGGGCGGCGGCGGATATTCCACTGCCCAAGGTTTGCAGCCCACTGCCTACCACGCTGGCTGCGCCGCTCACTGCACTATTAACCACAACAACCAGGAACCATAGGCTGATTAATGTATTGACCCCAAACATTAATACCCCGTGCAAAGCCCCTTCGCGCTGCGCCAATCGGCCACTGGCGTAACCCCCGGCAGCAATGGAAATCAGCATGCTGAGGCCGGTCCAAATAAGGGCTCCGGTACCAATGCCGTCCAACGGATTTTGCTCTTTCAGTGGGTCAATGGTGCTGGCTCCCACTGCAGTACCTAAAATAGATAACAGTAAATAAACCACAATAGAAATAATGACGCCGGCGAAAATAGCGCTCCACGAAATACGTTTTAATGGCACACCATTTACCGGTTCTACATAAGCTTCATTGTAATGAGCCGATGTAGGAGCAGAATGATCGTTCATAGACTCTCTCCCTTTATTGCCGTACTTTTCATCTTTGAATGTTCGAGCGCGCATTCACTGTTCGTGCGCCACGTCACTAATTCCACGTCAAGCGATCACGTTGTATTAGCTGACTTAATGTTAGTCAGAGATTGAGAATTGCACCAACAAATCTTTACTTAAGCAAAATTAGCAGAATATGTTTCGATAACCCTATGAATTCACGCCCAAATAGAACTAACAGATAAAGTGTGGATATCAATGAAATCCTGCTGCTGGCTAATTAGGACAATAAAATTCAATAAATAAAGTCTGTTTTGCTGAGTTGGGATTTTTGTTATTGCAAGGCATAATCGCGACATTCTCAGCAAAGGAGTGCGGTAAACATGAGGGAGAAAGTCAGGACACTCAGCCTGATATTTTGTAGCGCGCTGATATTCAGCGGCTGCACGCCGCCGCCTTTTTCTCAGGCACTGCGCGATTTCTCTCGCCTATTGGACAATGCCCCTGTTCTGGGGCAGGTTTCGCTCAACCCGCTGCGCCAGCTCGATCCTCTACTATTGCGGCCTGCCTCCCTGTATCCGCAATTCAGCGAGATGCCCGTGCCAGCGCTCTCGACGCTTTACCAATACAGCCAGCACTGTTCGGGCACTCTCGCAGGGATTTCGCCAGCTTTTCAACAGTTTGAACGGGCGCAGTGCCAGCAAACCGAATTGCCGGAGCAGTGGTTTGCGGCTCACCCGATCTATCCGCTGGGGGGCAGCACGGCGTGGCATTATCTCCAGCGCCATCCTGCCGAGGCGGGGCGATTGCAGGCTTACTTGCATGTGCGGGAAAGGCCGCAGGCGCTGGGCGGCGTCGGCCAGCTATCGGATGACAACCTTGATGCGCTAGCGAATGGGCAAACCTGGCTGATGCAGGATGGCATTTTATGGCGGCAGCAGCCCCAGCGCTGGGTGCGCTATGCGCCTGAGGTCTGGCAGCCGCTAGCCAAGCGCGCGGGTGTTGAGCTGGTGGCAGCCGGAGGGCGATGCGATGTCGCACTGGGTACCCTGTGCGCCATTCCCGCCACCAGCTATGCCAATAGTTGGCGGGTGTTGCTGGCCGTGGCGCTGCTGGCGGCCCTGTTGGCCTTAGGTTGGACAGGCTGGCAGCGGCGGCGTTTACAGCAGCGTCAGCGGTTTATTGTGCAAATGCTCACCCACGAATTACGCACCCCGATCAGCCAATTGGGCAATGTGGTGGAGCACTTCCGCCGCGACTTTGACACCCTGTCACCCGATGCGCAGGCCAGATTCGGCGAGCTGGCCGATAGCGTACAGCGCATGCGCCAGATGGCCGAAGCCAGCCGGCATTATCTTGCCGGGGACGGCGTGCGCGACCTGCTGGAAGCGCCATCAAAAATAGCCTTAAGCGACTGGCTGTGGCATATCGCTCAGGCACATCCTGACCTGACATTTTGTCTTGATAGCGACCTTGAGGTTGAACTGCCGCTGTATTGGTCCAGCCTGTGCCTGAACAACTTGCTCGATAACGCATTTCGCCACGGCAAACCGCCGGTGCGCCTTTGCGCCAGTTGCCGCAACGGGCGGCTGATTTTAGAGATCAGCGATGGCGGGGATCTGGGTGTCAAAGCTCTGCCCCAGCTGCCCCAGCTGCGCCGCGAGCTCTCTTCCCGCGCCGGGATGGGGCTTGGCCTGAGTATTGTCCAGCGAGTAACCCGCAGATTGGGGGGTAAACTGACTCTTAGCGGCCCGCCGACCACTTTCACTTTGGAGCTGCCTTGTGAACATTAAAACCCAACATAGCCTGCTGCTTATTGAAGACGACGCCGCGCTGGGGCAAGGATTGCAGCTGTTTTTGCAGCAGGAAGGCTTTAGCTGCCAGTGGCTGAGCGAGCTGAGTCAAGTGGAGCGCCATTGGCATCTGGCGGACTTGGTTATCCTCGACCGGCAATTTCCCGACGGCGACAGCTTGAAGTTGTTACCCAACTGGCTGGCGAGAAAGGCGCTGCCGGTAATTGTGCTGACTGCCCGCGTCAATGTGGAAGACCGGGTTGCCGGTCTGGAAGCCGGGGCGCGGGATTACCTCAGTAAACCTTTTGCTCACGTCGAGCTGCTGGCCCGCATTCGCGCGCAGCTGCGGCCGCTGGGGGAAGGGCAATTGGGCAGCGGCGAGCTGCTACTGTTCCCTTCGCGCCAGTCGGCCAGTTGGCAGCAAAAAGAGGTGGCGCTGACCGCCACCGAGTTCGCCCTGCTGGCGATGCTGGTGCAGATGGCCGGGCGGGTGTTTACTCGCGATGAGCTGCTCAATCAGGTGTGGGGCTACCAGCATTTCCCCTCGACGCGCACGGTAGATACTCATATTTTGCAACTGCGCCAAAAGCTGCCCGGCATTGCTATCAGCAGCGTGCGCGGCGTGGGTTATCGTCTGGATAAAACATCATGACGTCGAAAATTCTCACTGCCCTGTTTTTCACACTGGCGATGACACCTCCCGCAAAGAGCGCGCTGCCCGTGACGCCCCTCGAGCCGGTTTATCACGCATTATTCAGCCAGCAGGATGCTCAGGCGTGGCAGCAGTTAATCAACCTTTGGCCGCAGATGAGCAGCGCCGCGCAGCGCGACGCGTGGCGGCAGGCGCTGGACGCCGTGGTGTCCCGCCAATGCGGCAATGACCTGCCGATAGCCGCGCCCGCGTGGTTAGATCACCCGACACTGGTGCTGATACAGCGCGATATTCCTCTCAATCGTATTTACCGCGTGCAGTTCAGTGGCAAAAGTTTGCGACACGACCTGCAAATCTCACTGACTTTGCCCAATGGTGAGGAGGTAATGAACCAAGCCAATGCTGAATATGACCCAGACCAGCAATTTCGGCTGGACAGTCAGGAGCGCGGCGAGCCATTGCCCGCCGGAATTTATCAATTAACCGTCCGTTCGGGCGGCGATGTGTGGCAGCAACCCTTGGCCTTACAGGGCAGCGGCGGGCTGAACTGGGTCCAGCGACAGGGGCAAAAAATCACCCTGAGGCCACCGACGGTGCCAGCGGCCTGCCCGCCGGTATGGCTGGAACAAACATTGCTGCGCCGCAGCGACTTCCAACAAATCTGGTGGCAGCGCAGCGATAATCTTCAGCCCAAGACGTGGCCGCAGCGCGCGGACGCCGACGCCATCTGGGCTAATATGTCAGTCATTCGGGTGGAGGCGCGGGGTGGCTTGACCCTGCGGCTGGAGCATCGCTTCGCCGGGCCGCTGCTGAGCCTGCAAAATTAGTTTTACATCCTGACATTGCTCTGACAATTCACCTCGGGGCTATCGCCATACTGTTATTCCTATCTCAGTGGAAATAAGGTTTCAGGTATGCGATTCATCATTATGTTTATTCTGTTTGCCCTGTTATTTGCCAGCGCGGTACAGGCCGCCACGCCACAAAATTATCTTTTTACCGAGTCCGACGAATTAGAAAATATTCGCCCGCTGTTGCAGCGCGATGATATTCAGGGCGTGCAGATTGTCTATTCCTGGACGCAGTTAGAGAAAGCAAAGGGGCAGTATGATTTTTCGGCCATCGAAAAGGATTTAGCCTTCACCCATAAACTGCATAAGAAACTGTTTATTCAACTGCAAGATCGCTTCTTTGAGCCGCAACATAAAAATATCCCGAGTTATCTCCAGCAAGAGCCGCAGTATCTCGGCGGCTTATTAGAACAGACGGATAACCCAGGAGAAGGCAAACCGGTGGGTTCTGGCTGGGTAGCGATGCAGTGGAATCCTGCACTAAGACAGCAATATCAACAGCTTTTGGCTGCGCTAGCCAAGAGCTTTGATGGCAGAATTGCCGGGATCAACTTGCCGGAAACCTCTATAGATATTGATGAGAAACAGGCCGCAAAACGCGGTTTTACCTGTGAGCGTTATTTCGCCGCTACGCAGGAAAATATGCTGTTTGCCAAGTCGGTGTTTAAGAAATCCTACGTGGTGCAGTATGTCAATTTTTGGCCCTGCGAATGGAATAACGACCATGGATATATGTCGCGGCTATTTGAGACGGCTCAGGCTAATAATATTGGGCTAGGTGGCCCGGATATTGTGCCTTATAAAAAGGGCCAGATGAAAAATGCTTACCCGTTTTTTCATCACTATAAAGGCAAGCTGAATCTGGTGGCGATGGCGGTGCAACAACCCACGCTGACCTATACCAATCCTAAGGAAGGTGCGAACAAGTCCCTGATATGAGATCATGTTTGTCATCTGGAGCCATGGAACAGGGTTCATCATGAGTCATCAACTTACCTTCGCCGACAGTGAATTCAGCAGTAAGCGCCGTCAGACCAGAAAAGAGATTTTCTTGTCCCGCATGGAGCAGATTCTGCCATGGCAAAACATGGTGGAAGTCATCGAGCCGTTTTACCCCAAGGCTGGTAATGGCCGGCGACCTTATCCGCTGGAAACCATGCTACGCATTCACTGCATGCAGCATTGGTACAACCTGAGCGATGGCGCGATGGAAGATGCTCTGTACGAAATCGCCTCCATGCGTCTGTTTGCCCGGTTATCCCTGGATAGCGCCTTGCCGGACCGCACCACCATCATGAATTTCCGCCACCTGCTGGAGCAGCATCAACTGGCCCGCCAATTGTTCAAGACCATCAATCGCTGGCTGGCCGAAGCAGGCGTCATGATGACTCAAGGCACCTTGGTCGATGCCACCATCATTGAGGCACCCAGCTCGACCAAGAACAAAGAGCAGCAACGCGATCCGGAGATGCATCAGACCAAGAAAGGCAATCAGTGGCACTTTGGCATGAAGGCCCACATTGGTGTCGATGCCAAGAGTGGCCTGACCCACAGCCTAGTCACCACCGCGGCCAACGAGCATGACCTCAATCAGCTGGGTAATCTGCTGCATGGAGAGGAGCAATTTGTCTCAGCCGATGCCGGCTACCAAGGGGCGCCACAGCGCGAGGAGCTGGCCGAGGTGGATGTGGACTGGCTGATCGCCGAGCGCCCCGGCAAGGTAAGAACCTTGAAACAGCATCCACGCAAGAACAAAACGGCCATCAACATCGAATACATGAAAGCCAGCATCCGGGCCAAGGTGGAGCACCCATTTCGCATCATCAAGCGACAGTTCGGCTTCGTGAAAGCCAGATACAAGGGGTTGCTGAAAAACGATAACCAACTGGCGATGTTATTCACGCTGGCCAACCTGTTTCGGGCGGACCAAATGATACGTCAGTGGGAGAGATCTCACTAAAAACTGGGGATAACACCTTAAATGGCGAAGAAACGGTCTAAATAGGCTGATTCAAGGCATTTACGGGAGAAAAAATCGGCTCAAACATGAAGAAATGAAATGACTGAGTCAGCCGAGAAGAATTTCCCCGCTTATTCGCACCTTCCCT